>JAKSJT010000341.1 GCA_024402125.1 Bacteroidales bacterium | reverse complement strand
TCTTGCGTTCTCCTGCATGTGGCGAAGAATCTGGATGTCGGTGCTGTCTAGTCTTCTGTCAGTCATTGTCGGAATAATATTCCACGAATACCCTCGTGGAAGGTCTGCTAAGTTTGTCTTTATTCTAGTAATGGTGCAAATATAGGTATATTTTCTTAATTATTTAAATAACAAAATTAAAAATTCTATGAAATATAACTTTGCATAGAACAAAATCACAGAATAATTAAAAAGCAAAGATATGAGCAAGAAATTACACCTTGAAACCCTCGCCCTCCATGTAGGACAGGAGACACCAGATCCGGCAACAGATTCACGTGCAGTTCCAATCTACCAGACAACATCGTATGTGTTCCATAACAGCCAGCATGCAGCGGACAGATTCGGTCTTCGTGATGCAGGTAATATTTATGGAAGACTCACAAACTCTACTCAGGGAGTGTTCGAGGACCGTATCGCAGCTCTTGAGGGTGGCGTTGCAGGTCTTGCAGTTTCATCAGGAGCAGCCGCTGTGACCTACGCTCTTCAGAACATCGCTCAGAACGGTGACCATATTGTTGCTGCTGACAATCTCTACGGAGGTTCGTTCAACCTTATCACCCATACCCTCAGCACTCAGGGAGTATCAAATACGATAGTCAATGTCAATGACCTTGAGGCTCTTGAGGCTGCAATCCAGCCTAACACTAAGGCTGTGTATGTGGAGACTTTCGGAAACCCAAACTCGGATGTGACTAACCTTGATGCTATTGCTGAAATCGCACACAGGCATAATACTATCCTTATCGTTGACAACACATTTGGAACACCGCTTCTTATTCGTCCGATTGAGCATGGTGCTGACGTTGTCGTGCACTCAGCTACAAAGTTCATTGGAGGTCATGGCTCAAGCCTTGGTGGCGTTATCGTTGATGCTGGTAAGTTCGACTGGAAGGCTAATGCGGACAAGTACCCAACTCTTGCTAAACCAGATCCAAGCTACCACGGGGCAGTGTTTGCTGATGTGGCTGGTGCAGCTGCTTTTGTTACAAGAATCCGTGCCGTGATCCTTAGAGACACGGGTGCATGTATCTCTCCATTCAATGCATGGATTCTTCTTCAGGGAGTTGAGTCTCTCCCTCTTAGAATAGAGCGTCATGTCCAGAATGCCCTTAAGGTTGTAGAATATCTTTCTAGGAATCCTAAGGTTGCGAAGGTAAATCATCCATCACTTGCGGATCATCCAGATCATGCGCTGTATCAGAAGTATTTCCCTAATGGCGGTGGATCGATATTCACTTTTGAGATTAAGGGAAGCCAGGAGGACGCTTGGAAGTTCATCGATTCACTGAAGATATTCTCGCTTCTTGCAAACGTTGCCGACGTGAAGAGCCTTGTCATTCACCCATACACAACGACTCATTCTCAGATGACTCCAGAGGAGCTTGCTCAGCAGCACATCACTCCAACAACAATCCGTCTGTCAATTGGAGTAGAGCATATCGATGATATTATCGATGACCTCGATCAGGCATTCGCACAGATATAGACTGTATTCTGTTATAATTAGCTATGCTGGAAGCTGTGACTTGTTTTATGCAGGTTGCAGCTTTTGCTTTAATCATCCAAGGACATGATGATAAGCAGCACTTCAGAGTAGTTCTTTGTTCCTGATGGGATGTTGTTACTCTTTAGGAACCAGTTGTATACGACTCTCTGGGTCTTTTCGAGGATTCCCCAACGTAGTTTCTCCCAGTACTCCTCAGAGTCAAGGGCATCGTCAATGATGGCAGGATTCAGTGAATCCTTCCAGGCGATGAATTCCTCTTCAGGGAGAAGACGCTTTGCGTTATTCCAAACAAACGGTAGCAGTGAGAAGTAACCGCTGTATCTGACTACGGGGTCAGGTGAAGAGGTACATAGCTTGTATGACCAGTAGTTGGCCTCGGCTTCCATTGCTATGCCAAGTACATGGGCATATTCATGGATGTATGTGAACGGGTATTCAAGTTCCCTTACTGCGCTGTTTACATGTGTTTCATCCATGTATGGACCGATGTATCCTGAAACCCCGACAGCCGACTGAAGGAAATCAAACATCTGCTTTTTGGGATGCTGGTAGGATTTAGGGGAGCCTAGACCGAACTTCTTGTCGATTTTTTGATACTCCGACTTCGCATAAAGCTCTAATGCATTTTTATCCAGGTCCCTGCTCGGAGTGTAGGCATTGTTGATGCCAGTTGTGAACTCCTGAAGGAATGATGAGAAGGATTCTTGCTCATAAGCAGCAGGTGCTTTCTCCGCTCTTAAGAATATGTTGCTTCTGAAGTAGTTTATTCCCCAACCTAAATACAGCCATACATAGATCCAGAGAACTAGATTGGCTTCATATGCTAGCGCTTTGTTCCAACGTATTCTTTTCTTTTTTGCCCAAAAAGGGATCCCTAGAAGCAGGACAATGAAAATCACGATCAGAATTTCCTGAAGTGAAAAGGGAACTGCAGATGCTATGAACGACAGAAAGGCTGAAATGGAAGGATAAAGATGTAGAGAATAAAAGTCAGCAAAGGCAATATTCTGTCTACATAAAAGTATGTATGCCAGTAGAACGATGCCGGTACAGAATGATATTTTGAAACCCTTACTCATTGATGATCCTTGATTTAGCAAACGAAAAAACCGCCCGAAATTATCGGACGGCTTTGTGTGGGGTGCGATGTGGGACTCGAACCCACGACAACCAGAACCACAATCTGGCGCTCTACCAACTGAACTAATCGCACCATGTTGGGAATGCAAAGGTACGATTATTTTTTCTTTTTGCAATAGTCTTTGTATTATTTTTTCTTTTTGGCGAATGTACCGGTAAAATTTATTATATTTGCATGATAATTTAGGTGAGAAAAGGTTTTGTCTCATTAGGTTAGAATATTAGAGAAAATCAATAAATCATTATATGGCACGTGAAATTAAATTCTCCCTTGTATACAGGGATATGTGGCAGTCTTCAGGAAAGTACGTTCCTAGGGTTGACCAGCTTGTTGAGGTAGCTCCTGCTATCATCGACATGGGATGTTTCGACAGAGTCGAGACTAACGGTGGAGCTTTCGAGCAGGTAAACTTGCTCTTTGGCGAGAACCCTAACGTTGCAGTTCGTAAGTGGACTGATCCTTTCAATATGGTGGGTATTCAGACCCATATGCTTGAGAGAGGTCTCAACGCACTTAGAATGAACCCAGTTCCAGCAGATGTTCGTGAGCTCATGTTCAAGCTTAAGAAGAAGCAGGGAACTGACATCGCAAGATCTTTCTGCGGACTTAACGATCACAGAAACCTTAGAGGTTCAGTTGAGCTTGCTAAGAAGGGTGGAATGATTTCACAGGTAGCTCTTTCAATTACAAACTCTCCAGTACACACAGTAGAGTACTACATGGGTATTGTTGACAAGGTAGTTGAGTATGGTGCTGACGAAATCTGTCTTAAGGATATGGCTGGTATCGGCCGTCCTACATTCCTTGCAGAGCTTACAGCAAACATTAAGAAGAAGTATCCACACATCAAGGTTCAGTATCACGGACACACAGGTCCTGGTTTCTCAACAGCTTCAATGCTTGAGGTAGCAAGAGCTGGCGCTGATTACCTTGACGTAGCAGTTGAACCACTTTCATGGGGTAAGGTTCATCCAGATGTTATCACTATCCAGGAGATGATGAAGGCTGACGGTTTCCTCGTAAAGGATATCAACATGGACGCATATATGGAGGTTCG
>JAKSJT010000340.1 GCA_024402125.1 Bacteroidales bacterium | reverse complement strand
ACAGAGCTCTTCGAGGCTCGTAACCCATCTAGCCCAGCTATTATCTCTGAGATTAACGGAGAAGTATTCATGGGTAAGATCAAGAGAGGTAACCGTGAGATTACTGTAAAGAACAGAAGTGGTGTTACAAAGACATACCTCGTTCCACTTACAAAGCAGATCCTTGTTCAGGAGAACGACTACGTAAGAGCAGGAACACGTCTTTCAGACGGTGGTATTTCTCCTTCAGATATTCTTAACATTCTCGGACCTGTTAAGGCTCAGGAGTACATCGTTAACGAGGTACAGGCAGTCTATAGACTCCAGGGTGTAAAGATTAATGACAAGCACTTTGAGATCATCGTTCGTCAGATGATGAGAAAGGTTGAGATCACTGATCCAGGTGATACACAGTTCTTGAATGACGAGCTCGTTGACAAGTGGACATTCATGGATACTAACGATAGTGTTTATGGTAAGTACTACGTTGTTGACGCTGGTGAGTCTCAGAAGTACGAAGAGGGTGACATCATCTCAGCAAGAGATATGCATAATGAAAATGCTTCTCTCGAAAGACAGTCTCTCAAGACAATGGTTGTTCGTGAGGCTAAGCCTGCAACAGCAAGACTCGTTCTTCAGGGTATTACAAGAGCTGCTCTTAGAACTAACAGCTTCATGTCTGCTGCTTCATTCCAGGAGACAACAAAGGTACTCAGCGAGGCTGCTATCCGTGCAAGAATCGATAACCTCGAAGGTCTTAAGGAGAATGTTATCTGCGGACATCTTATCCCAGCAGGTACAGGTCTTAAGGAATACCAGGATATCGTAGTAGGCACAAAGGCTGACTACATCCAGGAAATGAATGATCTTTAATAGATAATTCAATAGATAAATGCAGGGTGAAGAGAAATCTTCACCCTGTTTTATTTTTTGTTTATGCTGTTAATTTTGAAGATTCTTTGTTCTCTTTTGAAATCTTTCTGCTGATTTTTTGGTGAACTTTTTCTTCCTGTGTCTTTGGCTTTCTGCCGGAAATTTTCTTTGTGGTCTTTCTTGTTGGAACTTTTGTTTCGATAATTTTAAAAACTTTTCTTGTTGGATCGTAAACTACTTTTTCGTAAGAAAATGTTCTTTCGTTCAACACGTTGATAATTCTGACTACATTTAAATTGCTCATATTTTTTATCCGTTTTGGTTTGGATACTATATACGAGCATACCATGCTGATTGTTTCTTGGTTTTGAGGAAATTAAAAGTGGCCCTTGCGAGGCCACTTTGTTAAGGTTATTCTGTCAATTTCTTTGCTGCTAGAACCAGGAACATGTAGTGAGAAGAACCTCCTCCAAGGACATACTCCGTTTGCTGCCATAAGAATGGCCAGGTCAGGAGTTCTGGGAAGTCTGGTCGAATGACTGCTGTTCCTGAAATTACTCCTCCTGGAATATAAGACCAATCTGCTCTGTTAAGACCATATCCAACAGTTGCTGACTGAGTTCCTACTCCTGATGCGAATGAGGCCTGATTTGAGCCAGGATGACATCCTAGGACAAAGTTTAGGGCATTGAATACTGTCTCCTTAGGGAATAGTTCCGGATAAGCATCAGCAAGGAAGTAATAGTTGTATCCGAATGACTGGATAGTCCAACCAGCTCCCCAGATATCAGGCCTATAAGGGACGCCATAAGGACTTCCTGCGGACTGAACCTTGAGCCTGTCTGCATACTTTGTCAGGCTATCCATATAGAGCTGGAGCTGCTTCTTGTACTTTTTCTGTCCAACGAGTTCCTTAGCTATACGGGAAGTGCACCATCCAGAGTTCTGAACGCTTGCTACTACGCTGTCCCAATTCTCCATAATGAAGTTGAAGTACTTGGCATCTTTTGTTGTGTAGTAAAGTTCAACTGCAGCCTGAATCTTCATTGATGGTCTGTTGACGTTTACATTGTCAAAGATTTCCTTGGCGATGTTTTCGCAGTGAGTAGCGAGGGTATCATTGAAGTTTCTGAGAGCTCTTGCACTTGCTGCAAGTCCAGCTGCGGTACTAATCTCTCTTCCAGGATTATTCTCTGTGAATACCCATCTATCGTCTTCGTTTCCTATGATTCCGTCAGTCATTGCAGCTGCATCTCCAAGGAGTACATACTGACGTAGGCTGTTACAGATGATACCTCTGTACAAGCGTCCTAGTGCGAGATAGCCATTGACAACGGTTAGTGCACCATTCTCTACTTGCTGGAGAAGGTCATTTCTTCCGTCGCTCTGATGAATCTCTACAAGGTGATTGTTGAAATCGATAGATGTTACATCTATTTCCGGATGGAAGTGTTCCCATGCCAGGGCAAGGATGTATGACTCTCCAATCTGAGATTCTATTCTAAGGTCAAAGTCTCCAGCATCGTGCCATCCTCCAATGTTAAGGCCAGGGACAATATCTCTAGGGTGATACTTTGTCGGAATGCCAGCGACCTGGTCATATCCATCTATATGGTTTCCGTCCTCAGCATAGAGGGCGTCATCCATATGACATGCATCATGCCATACACGATATTTGTCCATTACTCTCATGTGACACATCTGAACAGGGAGGAAGTACTCTAGCACCGGTTGCCATACACCACGCTCATATACGTCAGTGTCAATTCTGAAAAGAGAAGACTCTTTGCCAGCATAACGGATCTTATAGATACCTGGCTCCTTTACATCAGAGAAGTCCGCCTTTGAATATTTATATCTAAGGAAGAAGTCTCCCTGCCACTCATTGACATCTATCATCTTTGCAACAGATTCTCCCTCTGTTGTGATCTTGATGAGCTGAGCAGTTGCAAGAGTGTTGTCTCTTCTGTCGCTTTCAATTATAGCAACCTTTGGCTGGTTAGGATGATAACCTACCTGAGATGTTTGGATAACTGCAGGGTAGCGCCATGACTCTACAACATTAGGCTCTATAATCCATTTGATTGCACCTTTCTTAACGCCCTTCGCAACTTCTCCACGGAGAACGAACCAACCATTGTTATGGTTCATGCGACCGTCGTAGAGCTTCATTGTGCCAGTCTGTGAGGTAATCTTTATTCTGCTGAGAGGATCATCAGCTAGGACTGTGAATACCTTTCCTTCTGCGTATGGTGCTGCGACAATCTCATCGGCAGTGAACGGACTGTAACCACCTCTGTTGAGCCTGTCAAGGTCCTGAACCTTTGATCTTCCTTCAGGATGGAAGTCACCTATATGGTGAGTGTAAGACTCTGCATACTCAAGAGGGGCATTTGCCTGCTGAGGGAAAATACCAGTCTTGTCATCCATGATCCATGGCTTTCCGAAAAGCGAACCAGGGAAGAACTCCAGGTTGAATCCTACCTTTCCCAAGAATCTCTCAGGAATTTCCTGGTCAAGGTCAACAGTCACAAGAAGCCCCTTGCCGTAAGCCTCAAGAGTGACGCTATAGGTTAACTGCATGTCAGGATACAGCATTGGGTTGAATCCTGTCATGTGTCTGCTTGAGTCAGGATAGGCGAGGTATGTTGTAATCTTATTGTCTTTTACCTCTCTTTTGACCTGTTTAGGAACAGGTTGCCACTGGCCAGGTGTAGGCTCAAATCTGATGTCACCATTGGTTGCAATGCGGTTACCGTTCATGATGACGCAGATACCTCCCTGATGTCCTTCTGGGTAGTAGTCGTTGAATGCCATGGCATCAACGCCACCGGCATAGAAATAACCACCACCATTCAGCTTGAATGACTGGGCATAACCTGAAAACCCTATGCTAA
>JAKSJT010000034.1 GCA_024402125.1 Bacteroidales bacterium | reverse complement strand
CCAAGTACTGGGATGATCTGCTGGGAAGATTCAGCATCGAAAGTGAGGACGAGAAACTGGACCGTATGGTCAACATCTGGAACCAGTACCAGTGTATGGTAACATTCAACATGTCCAGAAGTGCATCATACTTCGAAAGCGGCATCGGCCGAGGAATGGGATTCAGAGACTCAAATCAGGATCTCGTGGGATTTGTGCATCAGATTCCAGAGAGGGCACGTGAAAGAATCATTGACATCGCATCTACCCAGTTCCCTGATGGAGGATGCTATCACCAGTATCAGCCACTTACAAAGCGTGGAAACAACGCTATCGGTAGCGGATTCAATGACGACCCACTATGGCTTATCTTCGGAACAGTAGCTTATATCAAGGAAAGCGGTGACTTCTCAATCCTTGACGAGATGGTTCCTTTTGATAACCAGCCAGGTAGCGAAGTTACTCTCATGGAGCACCTTAGAGTGTCATTCGGTCATGTAACAGCGAACTTAGGTCCTCATGGTCTTCCTCTTATCGGTAGAGCAGACTGGAACGACTGCCTCAACCTCAACTGCTTCTCCAACGAACCGAACGAGTCATTCCAGACAACAGAGAACAAGACAGAAGGCTCGAAGGCAGAATCCCTTATGATTGCAGGTCAGTTTGTATTCTGCGGAAGACAATACAAGGAACTTCTCGAGAAAACAGGAGCACCTAAGGCTGAAACAGATGCCGTAGAAGCAAGCATCCAGAAGATGATATCTGCCATAAAGAAATACGGATGGGACGGAGAATGGTTCCTTCGTGCGTACGACTACTTCGGAAATCCTGTAGGATCAGACAAGAACGAAGAGGGCAAGATCTTCATCGAGTCTCAGGGATGGTGCACAATGGCAGGAATCGGTCTTGAGGAAGGAATGGTGGAAAAGTCCCTTGACTCAGTCAAGGAAAGACTCGACTGCGAGCATGGTATCGTTCTTAACAACCCTGCATTCACCCGCTACTACATTGAATACGGAGAGATTTCTTCATACCCTGCAGGATACAAGGAGAACGCAGGTATCTTCTGCCACAACAACCCTTGGATCATCATCGGAGAGACAGTCCTCGGACGAAATGACCAGGCTTGGGAGTACTACACGAAGATCTGTCCATCTTACACAAAGGACCAGAACCTTCATAAGGTCGAGCCATATGTATACTGCCAGATGGTAGCAGGAAAGGACGCATCACGTCCTGGAGAGGGAAAGAACAGCTGGCTAACCGGTACAGCAGCATGGAACTGGTACGCAGTAACAGAATACATCCTCGGAATTCATCCTCAGTATGATGGACTTCTTATCAAACCTTGCGTTCCATCATCATGGAAAGGATACAAGGTTAGAAGAGCGTTCAGAAACGCTGTATATGAGCTTGACATAAAGCTCACCGGTAAAGGTGGAGAAGTATTCATTCCTTACTCAGAGGGTGAGCATAAACTCACAATTGAAATTTAAATGGATACAGTAAGTTTCAGAAAAGAGTTACTTGAGGACATCATCCCCTACTGGAGGAATCTTGTAGGGGATGGTATATCTTTCCCTGGAAGAATTGATGGTCATGAAGGTGTCGACATGGATGCCCCTAAAAGTGCCGTCATGGTCTTCCGTATGCTGTGGGCCTTTTCGAGCGCCACTAGGACCACTAGATCAAAAGAAGCTCTGGAGTGCGCCCATAAGATGTACAAGTGGTCAACCGAGCATTTTGTTGACAAGGAGAATGGAGGCATCTTCTGGAGCCTCAATGCAGACGGATCTCCACTAGATCCAAAGAAGCAAAGCTATGCAATAGGATTCGCGATATATGGACTTTGCGAGTACTATATGGCGTGCGGTGATGAAGGTGCAAAGAATCTCGCCATATCCCTTTTTGAATCCTTGGAGGAACACGCATGGGATAGTACGAACGGAGGATATGTAGAAGCCCTTTCAAAAGACTGGCAGCCGCTTGAGGACATGCGTCTTAGTGACAAGGACATGAATACCGTCTTCTCCATGAATTCACACCTTCACATCCTGGAGCCGTATACAAACCTTTACCGTATCTATCCTGAGTCTAAAATCAAGGAGGCTATTCAAAGGTTATTGACTATCTTTACAGACAGGATTCTGGATAAAAGCGGAGCTCACCTCGGACTCTTCTTTGACAGTTCATGGAACAGGCTTGATTCTGTCATATCCCATGGTCATGACATAGAGGCATCGTGGCTTGTGGACGAAGCCCTTACAGTGACCGGTATAGTTGATGCAAAGGCTGAGGCTCTTGTCAGAGACATTGCTAGCGAGGCAATGAACGCCCTGTGTCCTGATGGACACCTTGCCAATGAGAAGAATATTGAATCCGGGAAAACCGACACAACTGCTGTATGGTGGGTTCAGGCTGAGACTGTAACTGGACTGATGAACATGTATTCCATCACCAATGATACTAAGTACCTTGATGCAAGTTCAAGGGCATGGGAATATATCCAGAACAACCTTGTCGACAGACAGAATGGAGAATGGTTCTGGAGTATAAGGGAAAACGGAACACCGGAAAAGGATGAAGACAAGGCCGGATTCTGGAAATGCCCTTACCACAACACCAGAATGTGTACAGAAATGATACAAAGACTAGAAAAAACTATTAATGATTAACATGAGGCACTTATTCAAACTAATTCTAACGCTGTCTGTTATTGCTCTAGCTTCGTGCGGAAAGGAGCCGACTCCTCAGGAAGAGCAGAAGGCAGCAGCACCAAAACTTCTAAAAAGCACTCCAACAGATGGAGCAAAGGACATAGCACCAGGAGCTCTGGATATCATCCTGACCTTTGATCAAGATGTGGAGATTCCATACTCAACCCAGAGTAAGGTTGACTGCTCCCCTACAGCATCAATAACAGGATTTGATGCAAAGGGTAACATTGTTACTGTCAAATTATCTTCACTCTCTGAGTGGACTACCTACACAATTACACTTAAATCAGGTGCCGTCAAGGGTCTAAAGAAGAACCAGGATCTACCATCTTCAATTAAGCTGAGCTTCACAACAAAGGGTGCTACCATTGCTGAAGACCCGTACGAGCTTCCGATTCCTGGCGACACAGCTCCTTGGAAGCAACTTGAAAGGCTTGGCCTTGGATGGAACCTCGGCAACCAGTTCGACGCATTCTACAGCTATGCAGGTGCTGGAGACAAGCTCTTCTACCCTGATGAGACTTGCTGGGGTAACAGCAAAGTAACCAAGCAGACATTCACTAAGGTGAAGGAGATGGGATTCAAGACTGTCAGAATTCCAGTCACATGGCTTAAGATGATCGGAGAAGCACCGGATTATAAGATTGACGAGGCTTGGATGTCACGAATCAAGGAAGTTGTGGGATGGGCACGCGAAGCCGGTCTCAATGTACTTATCAACACTCACCATGACGAGGATCATTACATCGGAAACGAGGACCTTGGACACAGATGGCTTAACATCATGGATGCTACAACAAATGAGAGCATCAACAAGGAAATCAAGGACAAGATAAAGGGAGTCTGGACAAACATCGCCAATGAGTTCAAGGACGAAGGAGACTATCTGATATTCGAAGGATTCAATGAAATTAATGACGGCAAATGGGGCAGCAGTCCAAATACAGCAGATCAGGCAAAAGTTCTCAATCAGTGGAATCAGGTGTTTGTTGATGCTGTAAGAGCAACTGGTGGTAACAATGCTACCAGATGGCTAGGTGTTCCAACCTACTGCGCCGGTCCAACTTACGCCAAGTACTTCACTCTTCCAAATGACCCTGCAGGACGCACTATGCTAGCTGTCCACAGTTATGACCCATACAACTTCACACTGGCTGAGGGGCTTCCTCAGAAGAAATGGGGTCATACCTTCAACAACAAGGCAAGTGACGAGAAGGAACTCCGAAAGATGATGGAGAATCTTTACACAAACTATGTAGCTAAAGGTATTCCAGTGTATTTCGGAGAATTCGGATGCAGCTTCAGAGAATATGGTACTTCCGAGTGGAGAAACTTCAAGTACTACCTGGAGTTCTATGTCAAGGCAGCGAAGTCATACGGCATTCCATGCATGCTTTGGGATAATGGAAATAAGGGCTACGGTGCCGAGCATCACGCATACATAGACCATGGAACCGGTGACTATGTAGACCACTCAAAGGAAGTGATTGATGTCATGACTAAGGCAATGAACAATACTGACAAGAGTTACACTCTTCCATCAGTATACAATAGCGCACCTAAATCATAACTTTAAGTCAGGGTTTTATAGTGAAGGCACATTCAGACGATACTGGATGTGCCTTAATTATTCAGATAATAGACTACTTCTCCAGATAGAATAACAGATAGCCTTGGATATAGCTTTGTATATAAGCAACAAGTTCTGGAGAATCAATGATAGTGATCTCCTTGGATAGACCAATGCAGAACCTGGCAGCACTTTCTAAAGAAGTGACAGACACTTCCAAAATGTTACCTTCATCACTTTTTGTGAGATATGCGGAACTTGTCGGATATTCTCTTTGAAGGATATCCACAGCCTTATCTGACAACTGGAGCTTGATGATATACTTATCGTCTCCCCATCCCCCAAAGATGTCAAGATGTCCGGCATTATGATTCTTTGCAAAAGACCACTTGCTGTCAAGGATTTCAACATCAAGAACCCTTGACAAATCTATCAGTACATTATCAAGGCTTTTGACATCATATACCCATACCTTCTCGTAACCTGTTACAAACTCATACGGTTCAACCGTCAGGTCTACTCTTGCACCTTCTGCCCTCTCGCTTCTGTATGATCGGATGAGGACCTGCCTTTTCTGCTTGATGGCATCCAGTATCGGCTTTACCTTCGGACTGTCTGATTTACGGCTAAGATATGGAGCGATATCCACCGTCTCGTAGATAGAGGCAAGTTTATTTCTGGTAGAGCACTTAAGTGAATAGGATGCATCTGCATCCTTGAAAAGGTTTTCCAGAAACTTTATCTCCTCCCTTGAAAAGAACATCGAGCTAGACAGTCTTGATGTTCCTACGGGCATCTTGACAATCTTATAGACATTGGGACGGACTTTCTTTACAACAAATCCGGACTCCTTAAGAGTCTCGATATATCTGTATATATTACGAGGGCTGGTGGACAGGAGTTCAGACAACTGTTCAATCGAGATGTCCTTTCCTCCCGACAGGAGCTTCATGAGCTGAAGCATAAGTTCCATTTTTGGCTGTTCCATATCTCCTATTTGCAGTCCGATAATTCTCCTCTAAATTAGAACTTATAGCATTGAAACGCAAATATTAGATTAGTCGAACACAATTTTTACTATATTTAGCATGGAATATTAATTAACCCTAAAGAACTACATCATGTTAAAAAGAACACTACTAGTGTCTGTTGTCCTTTTACTGTCAACAGCAGTACTTTCATTTAGCCAGAATGTTTATAGCGAGATTCTGTACAGAAGCTGGCCATACCTTCTGGAAAAGTTCACAGATGGAACGATTCACACTTTGAGAAAAGATTTCAACGCTCCAGTCAATATCTGTATTGCTGACGGATCTGTACACTTCACTGAAAACGGAGTTATCCTTCAGGCTACAGTGTCGGATATCACAAGTGTAGAAATCAACGGAGAGAAATTCGTTCCTTGCGGTAGCAGAATGTGCCGTGTCATTGCACAGAAGGATGACTGCTATATTGTCCAGGACACTGAAATCAGAGAAGAAGGTGAAGGTGTTGACCTTGGTTTCGGAATGAAGTCCCAGACTTATGCGAGCAGTAATGTAAGCCTAGCATCACTTGCAAACCTTGGAGGACAGTTCCTCCACGCAAACATGCTGGATGTTGAAAAGCAGAAAGAGGATGGAGAACCGCTTCTCACCTCTGTAAAGACTATTATCAGGACTCCAGCAAGATACATACCTTCGTCAAAGAAGGATTTTACAGACCTTGTAGGAAAGGAAGCAAGCTCTTCATTCCTCAAGGCTAATAAGATTAAATGGAATGATCCTCAGGACCTGCTTAAAGTAGCTGAGTTCATTAAGTCACTATAGTTTATTTATGAGAAAAATTCTTTTCGCAATCGCATCGTTACTTGCAGCCTCTATCTGCTGCCAGGCTCAAAGTGCTGAAGATGCCAAAGCATTCAGCAGCGCTGACTGGCACTGGACCAAAACCGGCAAAGCAATGCAGGCTGGTTGGGCTGAGCTGGAGTTCAATGGGCACACACAGTTCATCTCCGTAGTCAAGTACAATCCAAAGAAGTACAGGACAGATGTAATCTATGCTCCTGCAGAAACTATTGGAACTACAAGCGGAATTGCGAAAAGATATCCGTCCGTTGCTGCCATCAATGCCGGTTACTTCAACATGAAGACCCTCTATGGTGCTACATACACTAGAGTCGACGGTAAGGATGTCTGTGAGAATGACCCGACTGAGCTATGGAGACTGACAGGTTTTGTTGCCATGAACGGATCAAAAGTAGTCATTGATACTACCAGCACAATCCCTTCAAAGTATGAGGATGCCATAACCTGCGGTCCTATTCTTCTTAAAGATGGTGAGATGATTCCGTGGACTAAGGGAACTCCTGGATATAACAGGGACAACCCCAGATCCTTTATCGGATATGATAAGAAGGGTACCATCTATATGGTTGTCATTGACGGAAGATTCGAGAAGGGATTCGGAACAACAATTCCAGAAACCCAGCAGATAGCAAAGCTGTTTGGACTGACTGATGCTCTTAACCTTGACGGAGGCGGATCGTCTGCTGTCTGGACAGACAAAACAGGAACAATCAATCATCCTTGTGACAACGGGCAGTTTGACCATGAAGGAGAAAGAGAGATTCCGAGCATTATCATAGTAAGCAAGAAATAACGACAAAAAAGATCATAACCATGCTAGAAATTGGAGACAAGATGCCTGAATTCACTCTTCAGGACCAGGACGGAAACACACACTGCTCAAGCGAGTACCTTGGAAAGAAGACAGTAGTATATTTCTACCCTAAGGACTCAACTCCGGGCTGCACAGCTGAAGCTTGTGACATACGTGACAACTACGAGAGATTCCTGTCACTTGGATACAACGTCATCGGAGTCAGCAAGGACTCAGTTGCATCTCATAGAAAGTTTGCAGACAAATACTCTCTTCCTTTCACTCTCCTGTCTGACCCTACCACAGAGATGCTTCAGGCATTCGGATCATGGGGAGAAAAGAAGATGTGCGGAAAGGTCAGCATCGGAACTCTCCGAACAACTTTCATCTTTGATGAAAATGGCATCGTTGTCGATGTCATCAAAAAGGTTGATACAAAGAACCACACAGCTCAAATTCTTAAATAGTCTCCACAGTGAAAAAGATTGTAGCAGTCCTTGGTGATGCTGTATGCGAGCCAGGATCAGAGAAGTACAACCTTGCCTTCGAGACCGGAAAACTCCTTGTTGACGCTGGATTCAGAGTCCAGTGCGGAGGACTTGGTGGCGTCATGAAGGCTGTATGCAAAGGTGCAAGGTCTTCAGCGAACTACACAGATGGAGACACCATAGGTATTGTCCCATCGTTTGACAGGATGAAGTCAAATGAATATGTTGATATCGTTATTCCAACAGGCATTGACATTGTCAGGAACGCCATGACAGGCAATGCTGATGCAGTGATTGCAATTGGAGGAGGAGCAGGTACGCTCTCTGAGATGGCTATCGCATGGTCTCTATATAGACTTATCATTGCCTATAGAACAGTTCCCGGCTGGGCTCAGAAGCTCGCTGATACCAGGATTGATTCCAGAATCAGATATCCTGAAATTCAGGAGGACAAGGTATATGGAGCAGATTCACCGGAAGAAGCAATCGAACTTGTCAAGAAATACATTGACAAGTATACCAACACCTTCGAGGGAATATCACATGTCAACCCTAGAGGATAGAGAGAGCCAGATTATTGATTCATAAATACAATACTTAAATGAGAACTATAAAGACAATAATAAGCTTTGTAATACTTGCTCTCTTTGCCTTAGCGTGTGACAATAAACCAGATACGGTTGCTGTCAAGAGCATATCACTTGATTCAGACGCTATATCAATCAAAGTCGGAAGTTCAGCTACCATTTCTGTAAGGTTTACTCCTGGTAACGCCAGCAATCAGAACATCATATGGACATCATCTGATGAATCTGTTGCAGTGGTCTCGGATGGAATCGTACAAGGCATTGATGCTGGTACAGCAACGATTACAGCTACATCTGAAGATGGAGGATACACAGACCGTTGTAAAATAACCGTTGAGAAAAAGAGACCGAATGTTTCTTCTATTATGATTGAGCCTACGAGTGTTTCTCTCTACGAAGGAGAGACTGCCACTTTAAAAGCCATTATTCTACCAGAAGATGCATATTATAGTTTCATTAATTGGAAGTCATCAGACCCATCAGTTGCAACTGTCGAAGATGGTGTAGTGACTGCCGTTAAAAACGGAGTTGTA
Organism: Bacteroidales bacterium; assembly: GCA_024402125.1. GTDB lineage: Bacteria > Bacteroidota > Bacteroidia > Bacteroidales > UBA932 > Cryptobacteroides. Next base: position 6,802 of record JAKSJT010000034.1, on the reverse strand, counting down.
ACAATAACAGCAACTGTACAAGATTACTTTAAAGCCAAATGTCAAATCGAAGTTAAAGCGAAAAAGAGGAATTATCTACGCTTTACTGCCTTAGAAGAAGCAGAAATCAGTCTTGATATCACCGGAGCGGTCTATGTAGCCGAACTTGAGGCCATGAAGACAGATGCGGACAACAATGATGGATTATGGACAGAGTTCAATGTCGGGGATGTTGTGAAACTCAATAAGGATGAATCACTCTCACTAAGGGCAAAGTCTGTAAATAACAGATTCTCAAAATCAGTTTCCGGGTACTACAAATTCATCATAAAAAATGGTAAAGTTTCAGCCAGTGGTAATATCATGTCACTGCTTGATCAAACATGCACATCTAATTATGTTCCAGAATATGCCTTTTATGGCTTATTTGGGTCTTGCGATAATCTAATTTCTGCACCAGAACTACCTGCAACGGAACTATCATACTGTTGTTATGAGAGGATGTTCGGGTCTTGCTCGAACCTTGAATATGCCCCAGAGCTCCCAGCTACAAAATTGGCAATTAATTGTTATAGCAAGATGTTCAGGAATTGCACAAGACTAAAATATATCAAAATGATGGCAACAGATATAAGCGCTGGTGGCTGCCTCACAGAATGGACATATGATGTTCCAGAAACAGGCACTTTTGTCAAGAACAAAAATGCGGATTGGGATGTACGAGGAAAAGACGGTATACCAAACGGTTGGACAGTGCAGACAGCAGAGCCATAGGTTTACCATCAATCCACAGAAGAGATTATTAGCATAAACATTAGACTACCTCATGCAAATGCGGGTAGTCTTTTTGTTTACTCTACTTCCAGTATCTGTCACGTAGTTCCTTGATATCAATAGGCATAGGATCGTTCTCAGTCTCCCTATACTCCAGACGAGAATAGTTATACTTAGTTACCGTATCATTGATATACTTTGGATCCATAAGTTCCATGGCTGCCTCTTTGATACTTCTACCCTCTCGAAGAAGATTCCCGAATCTTTTCGAAAAGTCAGTAAAGCATCTTTCAATCTCTTCATTGGAAGCCTTGACATTAAGATCTCTGGCCTCTTTAGGTTCTGATATGAACATCCCGCTAAAGAACCCTTTCAATGAATGAATGTATGCATAGGAAGAGGCATAGCACCAGATTCCGACAAGATTTGGGCGATCTCGAAGAATATTAGCATCCGAGTTGGTGATAAGATGTCCATAGTCCATATCCATAAGACCATTAGGTGTACCATGACCTAACAGCAGGATAGGTTCATCTTTTGGTGCTGCGGCAATCGCTGAAAGAATCTCATCTCTTTGCTTATAAGAGGTGAATAGCTTCACATCATCGATCCCCTCATAAATGTAACGAAGATGTGAGGTAGATAAATCTGTAGGATGTACAACGATCATAGTCAGTTAAGTTTAATGTTTGATACATATACGATAATAGAATAGGGATATTTCAGGAGGAGTTGAAAATTTTCAGTACCACAAGAAAGAATTTCAAATCTCAGCACGTACTATCATTACAAACGGCAGATGAGAGTTTACGAGATGCTTATTTGAAGAATTATCAGAAACCTGGAAATAAACCTGCCACTTATCACATATAAGTTGTAACCTAAACATACAGACAGCTTAAACTAACATAACTTAACTTCCATTTCATTATTATGATTGAGAATAACATTTTAGGAAAGGATGGTCTTACCATCACAAGCGCCAATCACTTGGCCAACATCGCAAAGGAAATGTACGAGGCACTCGAAACTAAGCTCGAATCCCTCAAGTTCTATAACAAGGACTTCACTCTTGCTGTCAACGGCAACTCTTACAGAGTGGAGAACGAATCTGACAAGGAAGAGTTCGCTGAGTTCCTCAGCAGCCTAAAGGAGATCGGAGAACTCAAGGGTTTCATCGGATACCTAAGAGAGGCCATCAAGGCAAAGGCAGAGTTGGAGCTCGACATCCGCTTTGAAGAGCACATCGACGACCTTGCCAAGGAAGGAAGAAAAGACCTGGAAAGACCCGATTTCAAAAGCGACGTAACTTTCGAGGATGAGCTCTTGAAACTTACAAGCGAGCAGAGAGCAAGATACTATGCGCTTGAGGCAAAATGTGCTGCCATCGGTGAATTCATTCACAATGACGGAGGCTACGCCAAAGCTCGAAAGGAGTTCTTCGAAATCACCAAGAACCCTACCCGAATCAGCGGAAGAGGACAAGAGGCTGAAATCTGCAACTTCACTTCTTCTTACTCTGCTGAGGAGATTGATTCACAGTTCTTTGAACTTCAGAAAGAGTACAGAAACTGTCAAGCTGAATTCAACAAGATGAAGGCTGAGCTTGAGCAGAAGGTCAAGGACGCCAATATTGCCCTCGCCACTGAATCCCTCTCAGAAAGAGAACTCTGGCTCAGCGCAAGAAAGCTCGAAAGAGCCAAATATGATGAGGCTGTAAAGTCTTTGAAGGTGATCATTCCTCAGAACCTCAGAGGAATCTACGAGAAGGTGAACAAGGTAGCAAACGCCAAGTAGCGAAGCATTCACTCCACACATCTCAACCTAATTACGCTCTTTGAATTATATTGTACCAGGGCTATGAATCTCCTATTTTGGAGATTCATAACCCGAATATGGATGAAGATTGGATCAAAAATGATCTTGATTAGCATTCTTTAGAATCTAATCATGCTAATAGAACATCAGAGTTATTCTTCCAGTTGGCATAGATTTCCTGAGATGTTCAGGAAGCGGCCACCAAATGTCGGAGTACACTTCCATGAGGAGAGTATTTAAGCCGCTTTAACAAAACTTTCCGACAGACTTAGTTATTGACTTTGCTTTTGAGTCAGCTGGGTTCTTACTCTTGCTCTTGTCCTTGTGCCAATTTTCATCCATAGGTCAATATTTATAATTAATTGAAATATAAATGTTTCCAGATTCCGTAAGAGAAACTAAAGTAATCAGACTTTGTGACCGTGAAGAAGCAGCAATAATGATTGAGGATGGTTCATTTGCAGATCTGCTTAATCAGTATAGGCGGAGGTATCATCACGACGATTCATTCATTCGTTCGATATCCAATACAAAGTTTTCTCATTCTTTTCACAGTCTAAGTCTACGTGAAGCCAAATATATCTCAGAAACAAGATTCCCTCATCTAATATTCCAAATAGGGAACGATATCAGGCTTTACCATACAAGCCATGGACAATACAATGTATACAGGAAAATCAATGGTGTATGGGAAATAATCTCTCATTCCATGCCTGTGGGGGCACAACTCAGTACAATCTTACTTGACAAATCCCCTATCGAACCTAAACGAGAACGCACACCGATAAAGTTCGGAGAGTTCTAGTTATTTCCATATACAACAAAATCTCCCAGATTCTATCTCTATATCGAGAAGATTCCGGGAGATTGTTATTTATTGCTGCTTTTCTGCGACTAGCTACCTAATGAAGTTTGTCGGAGTCCAGGGCTCTCTATCTGGCTTTTCTTCAGCTCCTGATGCGAGATTCTTTAGCATCCAAGCCATATTGTCAGCAAGAGTTCTCATTGTCTGCAGACCTTCAACATCATCTTTTGCCTGGCCCTCAGTTGAACCAAAAACAATATTCCAGTACTGAGATGTGACAATAGGCATATTCATCATCTGGAATGGCATCTGGAGTGTCTGGAATGCAGCTGTCGAGCCACCTCTTCTACATACGGTTACAGCAGCTGCTGGCTTATAGTGGACATTTGCTCCAGCATGGAACATTCTCTGGATAAGAGAAATAACCTGACCTGCAGGGACTCCATAATATACAGGAGCACCAACAATAAGACCATCCGATGCTTCGAGCTTATCTATAACTTCATTACAGATATCATCGTCGAAAGCACATCTGCCATTTCCGTTTTTCTTGCAGGCGCCACATGCGATACATCCTCTGACCGGTTTAGTTCCAATCCAGTAAATTTCACTGTCAATACCCTTTTTTGAAAGCTGCTCTGCGGCTTCCTTAAGTGCTGTGTATGTATTTCCCTCCTTTCGAGGACTACCGTTAATCAATAATACTTTCATGACTCTTATTAGTTTTCTTTCTGATTATTCTTCTCTACTGCGTTGAAGATGCCTTCAAGAAGTCCGCCCAATTCATTGCCAAGGTCGTTGATTGAACAACCGATATTCTTAAGGTCAAGGATTCCAGACAAAGTGCTTATTATCTCCTGCTCATTATCCTTGATAGCATCTGTAAGACCCTCAATGTATGAAGGAAGCAGATTCTTAATCATACCGAGAACACCAGCAGACTCTACAAGACCGTTCTTCACAAGAAGAGCATGGTATCTGCCCATTGCATTTGTTGCAAGAGCCTTCTGGTCATCAGTGAACTTACTGAAGTTGTCTGTAAACTGATCAATCAGAGCCTCATACTCGGCCTTGGAAGTCTCCCAGTCAGACTTATTATAACTTGGAGCCTTGATTTCTGCCTTATCAACAAATGAATCGATCTCTTCTGGAATGCTCTTATAAGAAGCACAACTTATCACAGAGAGAAGAGCAAATACAACTACTAGAAACTTTTTCATATCAAACTTTTGAATTAGAACTGCAAGTTAACTAATATTTTGGAGCATTGGAAATTGGCTTCTTATTATTAATGGTAGGGACCTGCTTCAAGACAAAATACACCATGTCGGTATTGTCATTGAACGTTGTGACAAGTTCCCATCCCTTTGCAGAATAGTAATTGAGAGTCTCCTCCACGGAGTACTTCTTCCAGTTGCCTGATTCATCACGAAGCTCAATAAGAACAGGTGAATAGGAGGATGTTGATCCGAAAAGTCCCTTCACCGCTCCACCGGTACTCTTCAGAACCATATACTTTGGTTCCTGGGCTGCACTGGATGATGATTCATCTGAAGAATTGTTTGAGGAAGAAGACTTGTCTTTCTCTATATTTCCACTGATCTGATCCGAAAGCCTCTGGCTGATATACTCAGCGACCGGATCCATCTTATGCTTTGATGAATCAAATTTCAGAAGATACACAACCTGATCTCCAATTTTCTCTGTCGATACCATATCCCAACCATTGGATCCTAGATAATTGAGAGCCATGGACGAGTTCTGGAACTCAATCGGATTGTCGTTTTTATCGTAAACGAAGATTTCTTCGTCTCCATAAAGTATGAATGCGTGCCCTACTATTCCTGGAGAAACCATGACATAATAGATAGATGAGTTCTTTTGAGGTGTAAACAAGGTATTATCCGCCGTAGAAATGTCGTTACCGTTATTCTGACAAGACACCATCAATGCTGCTGCGAAAACCAATGCTAGAATGTTCCTTTTCATCGTTTATCGAGTTTAAAGAATTTAAATATACTGATTGGGGCAATACAAGTATTATACCTAATTAATATACGATGGTAATGCAGCAATATCTCATTTAACTAGCATATAATTAGCAAGTAAGTGCATATACTCAAAAAATAGTTTATCTTTGAATCTTATTAAAGATTTAATGTATGGCCATCTATAACCCTAAACCGATAACTTGGCGAGAACTACGTCCTCTTCGCCTAAGATTTATGGTACTAGCCGCTATTCTGGACATCATACTATGGTACCTTTTCTATCCAGGGTTCCATATGTTCTCGTCAGATATAAGTCATGGTTTTTGGGGCGTCTCCAGTCTGGTGAATATCATCTGTTTCTTTATTGACACCATTTTCATTACTGAGTCCATTGTCCTTATTTGTGACCAGGTAAGAAGATTTGCGAAAGGACAGGAGATGCACATCATGAGAACATTAGGGTATAAGATCGTAGTTTTCCTCTGTGCATTGTTATTAAGTTGGCTTCTGTCTCTTTTCTACCAGGCAATAGGTTGGGAGACCAGTGACGATGGACTGTTCACTACACTAACATGCTCATTAGTTGCCATTGTCATTGGAGAATCTTACTTTGCGTATACATACACATACGAGATAGGTATAGCCGGTGAAAGGATGGCAGCTCTTCAGAACAAGATTATCATGAATAATCACTTCGAACTAAATACACTGTTCCAGCTGAAGGCCCTAATTAGAAAGGACCCAGAAATGGCCAGCAGCATGATTGACTCCATGTCAGAGTACCATAAATATGTGGTCAGCAGTAACAGGCATACCACATCCCCAGTTAGCAAGGAAATCGAGTTCTTCAATGCATATATACAGATCATGGAAATCAGATATCCTGAAGGGTTCAAGATTGAGATTGATGATGCTATCTATTCCATTGATAAGAAAGTACCAATCATGTCATTCCAGGTCCTAGGAGAGAATGTATTCAAACATAATGCGATAGACAAGGACAATAAGATCATTATCAAAATCTATCCTGACGACAATGGAAAGAGCATTTCTTTTGAGAATAATCTGGTTCCAGTGATTGGAGAAATACCGTCCAGCAAAACTGGATTGAAGCTTATTCAGGAGTTCTATACAGTAATCGGACTTTCAATTAAAATCACAAAGACAGATAGGATATATAAAGTCACTCTTCCTTTGATATAAGCGTTTAGTAATAGAATTTTACTTATTGCACATGAAAATAGTAATTATAGAAGATGAGTATTACGCATCCGAGTATCTGGAGAGTATCATAAAGGAGGTAAGACCAGATGCAGAGGTCGTATGCAAACTCCAAAGCATAAAAGACGCACTGGATTATTTCAGCGATGAGAGCAATTCTCATCCAGACCTGATATTCTCGGACATCAAGCTTTACGATGGTCTCAGTTTCGAA
>JAKSJT010000339.1 GCA_024402125.1 Bacteroidales bacterium | reverse complement strand
CTGAGTTGCTGGACTCATACATAGAATGGCGTCGTGACGTCAAACAGAATACAGACCCTACCATCAATCATGCACTTACTCCTATCTTGAAAGCCTGCGCATATGCAAAGGACTTGGGCTACATTGATGCTGACATCAACGCCCGAATTCAAGATATGCGTATTGTCACGAAAGTTTCCCTCTCTGATGAAGAAACTGAATTCGACGGGAAAAGCTTGACAACGGATCAGATGAAGGATCTTCTGAAGTATTATGAGAAATGCCAGGAACCGCGAAGGAAAGAGTTTCTGGAGATGTTCTTCTTTGCTTTCCACGCCTGTGGTCTTCGAGTCGTTGATGTGATGACCCTCCAGTGGAGCCATATCAATTTTGACAAAAAGGAACTCCGCAAGATCATGATTAAGACGAACAAACGTCACGTAATACCGCTTTCCGAGCCGGCTATCTGGATTCTCAGACACTGGCAGGAGAAACGCCCTGACAGTAAATATGTATTCAATCTAGTGAAGGAAGACCTTGATCTTGACAATGCCGAAGAGTTATACCGTTGTCGCAACAACGCTACCAAGTGCATTAATCAGTCCTTGAATGTGGTCGGAGAGCAGCTGGGGTTTGATTTCAGCCTGTCGATGCACGTTGCTCGTCACACTTTCGCAATTGTAGCCTTGAATAAAGGATTGTCAATGACTGTTGTCAGCCGACTTCTCGGGCATGGCAGCACTGATATAACAGAGAAGGTGTATGCGAAGTTCCTTCCAGAAACCCTGGCAGCAGAAGTTGCCAGAATTAGTTCTGAGATGAATCAGTTTGTTCCAATTATCCAATAGCGTTAACATTATGTCCTTTCTCGCGATTTCTTTCTTGAGTTTCATTTATACGATTGTTCTGCTTGTAGTTGCTACTATCTGCAAGAAGCATAGGCGTGTTATCTTCTGGTCCGGAGCGGTAGCTTTGTTTCTTACTCTGTGCGCATTGTTTGCAACGGGAATTTTCAAACCAGAAATAGACAATACGGTTCACAATGCGACCCTTATGGGTGTTTCAACGCTTATGCTTGGGGCTAGTACTGCATTGGTCATCTTGGCTGAAGAACCAGAAACACTGCTTTGGCGTTATTGGAAACAAAAGATAAGATTGCTGATGAAGAAGTCCTCTTCTTCTGCCGAAATTGTAACTGAATGCGCTTCTCAGGGACTGGAATCTAAGCCGGTAACTTATGACGTGGAACAAAACCATGACACGATTTCTGAGGAAATATTCATCCCCAAAGAATTAGACACACTATTGGCCAGGAAAGTATTCTCCAAGGCCATAGAACGAGGATTTATGATGGAAGATGGACACTACTATCGCTGGAATGAGAATGAAAGTAAGGTTCTTCTGGCGTATATGTGCGGAAGAATTTACTGTGGAGATAGACCAGTAAAAATTGAACAGACGGGGAAGGTGATTTGGGAATTGGGCAGATGTGGTTTCTTCCCAGATACAGGTCTGAATGAACTGTTCCAGACGAAGGATCTGGGGCAGTCAAGGAGCAACAGGATTGCGCAGACTACCCCGCAGAGGTCGGCATTTATTGATGAAATGTTTGAATAATTATCTCCCATAAATGGTAATTTGGACGGAAATACAAAATATTGCTGCTTTGCTTCCTATTTTTGAAAGTGTGCCTTTTCCCCCGGATTACACAACTTGCTTATTTCAGATAGACTGCTATCTATTCAACATTTTCCATCATAATTATCATTTCTCATACGGAGAGAGTTCTGTCTTCAAATCAGATGGCCATGCTGTCTCTCCTTCTGGAGTCTATCGATACTATTAAATGGTTGTTCATCAAACCATGAGCTCATTTCCACTTTGATGAAAACTATTAATTCAAGCGTTCAGTAAGTCGAGATCCCGTTTCAGTATTGTAAATATGCCATTCAGCATTATTTGTTTTATACTTTGTCCTAAACTCCATACATTTGCTAATAATCACATATACGCCTATCATATTAGCGCTATTTGATAATTATCTATATGATTGTACATTTGCAACATGTTAGAAAACACCAAACAATACAACCTGTCATTCAGAAAAGTACGCGTCGTGCTTATTGGCTGCACCATACTCCTTAGCTATCTACTTTGGTTCTTGGTCGACAGCAGATACTTGACGTTCCTTTTCACCAAGGGTGGTTGGGATACTATAGGTGATATTAGTCTTCATGCCAGAGACTTCGCCTTGAGCATAACGATGAGTATACTGATTGTTTTATCCACCTTCGGATATACTGACCTTGTTCTTAGCATTGAGAAGAATATCTCAAGAACTTTCTATAGTATGCTTTATAGAAGACTGACTCTTCTATGTCTTAATGCTCTAACTGCCGTCGTTCTAACATATATAACGGACAATATTATTCCATGGGAGAGTACAATGCCGTTCAGTAATGGCATACTTGTTTATACTATTGCATCAACCTTTTGCTCAGATATTTATCTTACATTAAAATATAATGCCACAGTACGTTTGTCAACTGAAGCTGAAGCAGTCTTGAAAATTCAGAAACTTGCAGCGGAACGTCAGATTGTCTCCGAGAAGTTGTCAAAGCTTGCACTTCAGGTCGACAATCACTTCATGTTCAATAGTCTTGCTACCCTAGGAGTACTGATTGACCAAAATCCCGTATCAGCCAGAGAATTTTGTGATTCTTTGACTGATTGTTACAGATATCTTGTTTTAAGCACCAAACATCCACTTGTGACACTAAAAGAGGAGATGGCTTTCTTGGAAAGGTATCTTACTATGATGCTGTACAGATTCCCCAATGCCATTAGGATTGACACTTCTGTGAGCAATTTGACATACCAAATCCCACCTCTGACCATTCAGGGCCTCATTGAAAACGCCATCAAGCATAACGCCATGACCAAAGACAAACCTCTAATAATTGAGATAAAAGAGGAGAATGGATGTATCAAGGTATCCAATGAGATTATCCCAACATTGGGAGATGTTCCTTCAACAGGGTTCGGACTCGATGCAGTCAGGGAGAGATACAGACCGTACGGCAAAGAGATATCTACTAGTCAGGACAAAGGAAAGTTCATCGTAACTGTTCCCCTATTATAGAAAAATAACGATAATGAAAGCAATCATAATAGAAGATGAGACGCTGATGGCAGCCGATCTCAAAGCAAAACTGGAATCTCTAGGTAGAAATATTAAAGTCATTGCCGTCATATCTAGCGTCATGGAAGGAATAGAATGGTTCTCATCTCATGAAGAACCGGACATTGTCTTTTCTGATATAAGGCTTGGTGATGGACAATCATTTGAGATATTTCGGAAAATTAGGCTTGAGTGTCCAGTCGTATTCACCACTGCATATGATGAATATGCAATAGAGGCGTTCCGTTTCAATTCTATCCATTACCTTCTTAAACCTGTCAGGAAAGATGATTTAAAGGAAGCAGTTGATAAATTTGAGGCGATTGGAAGACAGTCTGACCTTTCTGCTCTTATAAATCAGATGCTGAACAGAAGTGAAGAACCGCAGACATCATTCTCAACAAGACTGTTTATCCGTAGAGGTGAGGATATTGTTCCCATCGATGTGGATGATATTTCCGGCATTAATACCGAGGAGAGGGTGTCAACAATGTACCTTAAGGACGGTCGGAATATGGTAATTGACCAAAGTTTAAAGGATCTTGAAACCATGTTGAATCCGACAATGTTTAGGAGAATATCTCGCCAGTGGATAGTCAA
>JAKSJT010000338.1 GCA_024402125.1 Bacteroidales bacterium | reverse complement strand
CAAACCTGAAACCTTTTGATCCGTAGTCAAATGCTCTATTCAGTTGAGCTATGGGACCATTTGAATGCCTCTTAAAGAGGCGGATTTGCTATTTCTCAGAAGGAGCGATAACTCTCTTCTCCTTGATTCTAGCCTTCTTACCAGCAAGACCGCGAAGATAGAAGATTCTAGCTCTACGTACCTTACCAACCTTGTTGAGCTCGATAGAATCAATGAATGGTGACTGATAAGGGAAAATTCTCTCAACACCGATTCCGTTAGAAATCTTACGAACTGTGAAAGTTCTTGTGAATGGAGTAGCACCCTTGATCTGGATAACTACACCTCTGAACTTCTGAAGTCTGTCCTTGTCACCTTCCTTAATTCTGTAGGTAACTGTAATTGTGTCACCTGCCTTGAATTCTGGGTATGAAGCAGCCTGCTCGTTAACAAATGCCTGCTCTACTACTTTTATTAAATCCATTGTCTTAATGTTTTTAGCGCAACTTTACGCTTAACTATTAACGATCGTAAGAGGTTGCTTTGTTTTGGGATTGCAAAGGTATGAAACTTTTACCTAAATCCAAATTATTTTCGAAAAATATTTCTAAAAAACTAGAAAATTTTCTTCTCTTTTTCGAACAGCTGTCTGTCTTCTCTTGAAAGGTCTGGCTTAACAGAACTGCTATGTGACAAATTCTCAATTGATTCCCTCTCACTTCTAGATAGCTTGCGAGGTATCCATACAAGGATCTTCACATACAAATCTCCTGTTCCACGACCATATCCGTCAACAGAAGGAAGGCCTTTTCCTCTTAGCTTGATTACTGTTCCTGACTGAGTACCAGGTTCAAGTTTAACCTTGTAGTTTCCGTCCACACCTGGAACAGATATCTCAGTTCCGAGGATTGCATCAGTAACAGATATAACCTGAGTATAGAAGAGGTTGTTACCCTCTCTCTGAAGTGATGTGTGCTCGATCTCCTCAATTACAACAAACAGGTCACCATTTGTTCCGTTGTGTGGAGCAGAGTGTCCCTCTCCCCTAACAGTCAGCTGCATTCCAGCCTCAACGCCTGCTGGGATCTTAACTGTAATTGTCTCTCTCTTTCTGACAAGTCCTGTTCCCGAACAAGAACGGCAAGGATTAGATACTACCTTACCCTCTCCGCTACACTGAGGACAAGTTGTATACTGGATAGTTCTTCCGAAAAGCGAATTAACCACCTGCTTGTACTGGCCAGAGCCCTGACACTGAGGACAAGTCTTGATATCAGATGAGTTCTTAGCGCCTCTTCCTGAGCACTCAGGACATGGGCGATTGCGCTCAAGAGTAACTTCCTTAGTGCAGCCTGATGCAATCTCCTCGAGAGTAAGCTTAACCTTTGTTCTGATGTCACGGCCTCTAAGCACTCTACTCTGGGATCCACCTTGAGAAGAACCACCGAATCCGCCGAAATTGAATCCGCCGAATCCACCGAATGGATTACCGCCACCTCCGAAGAGGTTGTTAAGAAGGTCTTCAAGGTTTCCGAAACCGCCGCTGAAATCAAATCCACCGCCGTTTCCGTCTACGCCACTGAAGCCGAACTGATCGTACTTAGCTTTCTTATCCGGATCACTAAGTACAGAATATGCCTCAGAAGCCTCCTTGAATTTCTCCTCCGCAGTCTTCTTTTCAGCATCAGTTCCGCTAACCCATCTGTCAGGATGCCATTTCATGGCAAGCTTACGATAAGCCAGCTTTATTTCGTCTGCTGAGGCACCCTTCTGGAGACCCAGCACTTCATAATAATCTCTTCTTTCTGCCATAATAGATAGTCTCTATCAAATGTTGCACTATGCGCCAACTACAACCTTAGCGTATCTGAGGATCTTGCCGTTAAGCATATATCCGTTCTGATACACCTCGATAACCTTACCCTTCATATCCTCAGTAGGAGCTGGGATCTGAGTAAGTGCCTCATGGAAATCTGTATCGAAAGCCTTTCCCTGAGCCTCAATCTTCTCGAGACCCTTTCCCTTGAGGTAATCTGTAAGCTTAGTGTAGATAAGTTCAATTCCCTTTCTGGACTCATCATCAGACTTAAGGAGTTTAAGACCCTGCTCACAGTCATCGAGGACTGGAAGAAGACCCTTGATCACCTCAGCTGAAGCAGTCTTCACGAGCTCAAGGTTCTGCTCAGAAGTTCTTCTTCTGAAAGTCTCGAACTCAGCCATGAGACGGACATAGTCATCCTTCTCCTTTGACACTTTGTCATTAAGGTCAGCAATCTGCTTCTCAAGTTCAGCAATCTTGCTCTCCTCCTTAGCAGCCTTCTTGTCTGCCTTCTTATCTGATTTCTGCTCAGACTTTACCTCTTCATTAGTCTTCTGAGCATCTGCTTTCTTTTTCTCTTCTTCGCTTATCTTTGACATAGTAATTCAATTTTCTGTATTTAGGTGATATTCTACGTAAAATCGTAGAAATGATTAAAGCCCATATCATAGTTTAATAAACAGCAAGGTTCTGGTCCGCCTTGCCATTCATTTATGATATAGTCAAAATCTCTGCCAAACGGAATTTATGACAATATGTCATTCCGAAAGCAGAGATAAGATTCTTCTATTCTCCAAGGTGCTTTGCAATAGCCTGGGCCAAGCCAGCCTCACCTGTCAGTTTCTCAAGGATTGTTCCGTCAGGACCAAACAGGATAAGAGTTGGAATTGCTGAGATTCCATAGCTGTTAGTTGCATCCTCACCAGGAACAAACATAACAGGCCATGTCATGTTCTTCTCCTTGTAGCATGCCTGTCCGTCGCCCTCCTTTCTTTCCCAAACATTGACACCAACTAGCTGAAGGCCCTTGTCAGCGTACTTCTCATAGAGTGCTGCAACATTTGGAAGAGCTGCCATGCATGGACCACACCATGATGCCCAGAAATCAGCAAGAACATATTTGCCTTTACCCACATAGTCAGAGAGTCTGACATTCTTTCCGTTGTAGTCAAGACCTCCGAAGTCAATGAAATCCTGACCAACTGAAGCATTGGATGAAGCAAGTACAGATTTGTAAAGCTGATTTACTAGTGCGTTGCTCTGAATCTTCTTTGAAACCTTTGAAAGGAGCGATTCAGCCTGATCCAATGAAATATTAGGGTCAGAGAGCATATCCAGAGTTGCAATCAGGCCAACAAAGTTGTCCGAGTTGGAATCAAGTGCCATGTTATAGATTGAAATCTGCTCATCAGTCACTGCTCTCATAAGAGAATCATACTTTGCCTGATCTCCAGACATGAAAATCTCATTGTACTCATCCATCCTAGAGTTCATGGTATTGGAAAGAGCATCCTGAAGCTGGTTGAACGCATCAGTAGCCTTACCACCCTTCACATCGATAGCATCTTCTGAGAATGTAATGTTCACAGTACCCTTTTCAGCAATGAAAAGAGCTGCATACTGTGAATATGTATCCTGCACTTCATCACTTTCAAGAGACACCAGATAAGCACCGAACTTATCTGCCTTTCCCTTAAAGGAGAATGTGCCATTCTCTTTTACATCAACTGACTCAACGAGCTCAACACCCTCTGTAAGGTCCTCAATGTAGAGGCCGGCCTTAAGTCCGTCCTGATACAGATCCTCTGCGACCTTTCCGTTAACCTTGAATGAACCAGTACATGAGCTGGTCATGATAACAGCAGCACCTGCCAGTGCAACTGATAAAAATCTAGAATATTTCATTTACTTGATATTTGTCGATAATTGGGCTGCAAAAATACTTATTAATATTGAGTTTATA
>JAKSJT010000337.1 GCA_024402125.1 Bacteroidales bacterium | reverse complement strand
TTTTTGCCAGTCAATAACCCCTTGATGATTTGAAACATCAATACCATCCGGTTTATTGACTTCTACAAATGCTACGAGAGAAAGTAAACAAATAAAAAAGCTTAAAATTTTCATAAGGCCTGTATTGTACTGATAAATATAAGTTGAATTACGTTAGCAATAATTACTATTCATATTCGAATAGTAGTTTCAACTCTATTTACGATAGAACTACCTTATTCTTTCTGAAAAATGATCTTTTTCAAGATACAGCTCTATATATTCTGGATATAGAGTCAATGTCCTGATTCCGTAATAATATGAAATGTACTTTTAGAACAAGGAAGTAGGGAACGATGCTTCCTTTTCTCCGAATGATTTCAATATTTTGTTTACTTCCTGAAGATACCAGTTATAGTTGATATGGGCATCTTTGATGTCAATATCCTTCAATTCGTTGAAGATTGTTACGTTTGAATCAGCGCAGATAGACACATACCCTGTTCTCTCCCCTGTCTCAGGATTGACAACACATTTCTTAAGAGGCTTTCCGTCAGTTGACATGTAATACCTGTTAATCCTGGTTGTAAGCTCTCCTCCGTATTCTACTGAAAACTTTGGTGAAATTTTCTGGTAGGTCAGGAACTTGGTGATGTCTTTGCATTCTTTAATAGTCTCCTCTGCTGGAATTCCGTTGACGAAATACTCTCTCAATGCTTCAGCAATGATAAGAGGTGACATTCCTTTACCGAGGGTAACTTCATCAATGAAAAGTCCTTTAGTCTTAATGTATTTGTAGTCGTGTGTCTCAGACCAGCCTTTCTTAACTCCAAGGTAATCATTGATAGCATACTGGTACATTCTCTCGAAGTAGTCATCCTCAAGATTGAGTTTTGTTATACTCTCCCATTCATGACAAAGTTCGTTTACGTGGTCAATCTTGCTCTTTTCACACATGAAGAAGACACCATCGGTGTTGCTCTGGATTAGTGTGACACCAGCCTTTTCCAATCTTTCAAGCAGCATGCAAAGCATGAGCTGACCGTTGATTCGGATGGTGAGGGCCGCCTTTGGAGAGTAAACCCACGAGAACTGCTGCTGGAGATTACCTGTAAAACCGTTGAGGGCAAGTTTAAGGGTCTCGTTTGTGATCTTGTCTCCATTATGCTTAGCCTCTACTCTTTCTTTTCTCATGTCAGAGAATATGCCTACAAATGCTTCTTTGTTAAGGTGCTCCGGACATACTCCATGCTCAATTACAATGCTAGGATAAAGGCTTGTCACATCCTTGTCAATAAGGACCAGATCCTCCTTAGGCTCAAATGCCTGAGTCGTGTTTACGCTGTGAAGACCACCTAGGGAGAATGTATGCTCAAGTCCTCCAATTGTGAAAGACCTTCTGAACGAGTTGTCGTTAGGATTAATTGTCAATGACTTCAGTTCTGATAGGAGTTCCTTTAACTGCGGTAACTCGAATTCAAAGAAATCGAATATGATATCCTTTAGCGCTAGAGAGTCGCAAGGACTTCGTAGATCCTTGATGTCGTTCCACTTCTGACCGGTTCTTTTGAGGTATCTCATCTTGATGATTTCCATACCAAGGTTGGAACCATCTTTGTTCAGAACAGACATCCAGTTCCCTTCCTTGTTGCCCTGGTCCTCAATCGCTACACGCAGTTCAACATCCTCTTTCTTAAGTTCAAGTAATCTGGCTGTTGACTCAACGTCATTTCTGTTGTATGAAATGACATTGTCTATATCAGATAACGGGACGTTAGCATTAAAGTCACCTTCATACTCTCTAACAAGTTTCCAGCCCATTGTGATCTGCATCTCCTTCAGCCCTACCCTATTTTTTGAAGAGAACATCATGGCAAGTACATCCAATGTCGCGAATGTCTTTGCATAACGGAGTTCTTTTCTCAACTCTGCAGGCATTGAGTTCCCGATAATCATGTCATTGAGTGACTTGAGCTCGGTGCAGACCTCTTCTGCTGATGATTCAAGCAAATGGTTCTTATTAAGGAGAATATAGTTAATAATGAGATTATCGTATTCGAGGTTGTTGTAACCACAGTATCATATGTTCTTATTATATTTATCTGAAAAGAGCTTGATTATATCAGCAAGGTTATTCATTCTTGCTGACACTTCGTACGCCCTGGATCCTTTGGCCTCAGTGTTGAAAGCATAGCAAGTGAACAGATTTGGAAAGACTTCCAAATCATATACAAAGGCAGTTTTGTGTCTGATTTTCATATTTGGACTCTTTTGACTTCTCAAATATATATAAATATGAACGAATTAGCTAAATCTGAGAGATAATGATTAATAGCATTAATGATTTATCGTCTGTCTGCATTTTGTCCATATTTAATTGACAAAATGAATCTATTTGTTTAAATTAGTTTTATCTAACACACTGAAACCAATAAACGGCAATTACTAGACATGACTGCAGAAGAAAAATGGAAAGAAGCACTTGCTCTTCTTGATTCTGAGCAAGCAAATGAGCATGGTGAAGAAATCCTTCAACTATTAAATGAGGCTATCTCTGAAGGACACGCAGGAGCTATTTTTACAATGGCTACCTTGTATTATTTTGGCAATGGACCTTTGACACAGGATAGGCAAAAAGGATTGTCTCTAGCTCAGGAAGCCCTGGACAAGGGATATGAAAGGGCAAAGAGGATGTTAGGCTACGAGTGCCTTGTAGGATCTTCTGGCCCTATTGATTTGCAAAAAGGAGAACAGTACTATAAAGATTTGGTTGAAGGAGGACATGCAGATGCTTGTCTGCAACTTGCGACTTTCTATCTTGATGGTACAATCCCAGGTAAAGGATATCAAGATGGATTGGAGCTGATAGACAAGGCCTTCAAACTAGGAAATGCAAATGTTTATCTTGAATCAGCTGACTTTTTTGGAAAGTATTGTGAAGATGAAAAAATGAATGAGATGATTTCTCGTCATTTGTCATATGGCGGAACTGTCCCGCAGGAATTCTATGATAGTTATTCTCCTGAAACTTTGTCAAGTAGACGTATTACCCTGTTCCGTCATTTTTGTGAAATCTCACAATTTGATAAAGCTATTGCTGCACTTAAGGAGGGCGTGTCTAATGGTGAGATTGAGTCTGAGGAAACTCTAGCAGATATCTATTTATATGGCCTTGGTGAAGATCAATATGAAAGGGATATAGATCTCGCTCTGAAAATATTCATGTCCCTTTCCGAAAGAGGTAGCGGCTTTGCAGATTTTCGTTTGGCACAGTATTATCGTTCATTTGCCGAAAACATGGAGGACGAGAATTATCAAATGGCTATGAATTATCTTCGCAAGTCTGTAGATAAGGGCTATGCGCATGCACAACTTGTTATGGCAAGAATTGTTCTAGAACAAGATAAAGATCAGGTTTTAGCAAAACAGTATCTTGAATCAGCAGCAGAAGGGGCGGATCCAGAGGCGCTGAGAGTGCTCGGAGAGTCATATTTACAGGATTCTGAAATTGTTCCAGATTCTGACTTCATCTATGAATTGGATGCCAAGAAGGGCATTGACTACTTGATAGCAGCCGCTCAATGTAACGAACCTGTGGCAATGTATTATCTTTCCAAGTGCTACCGTGATGGTAAATACGTAGATAAGAATGAACTGTTTGCAATGGAACTTCTGAGACGAAGTGTCGCCTCTTCACCTAATGCAGATAATTTGCTTCTTCTGGCAGATTTCTACAAGGATGGAACAGGTGTTGACAAAGATCTGGAGGCTGCCTTTGATATTAATAAAAGTGTGGCGGACAA
>JAKSJT010000336.1 GCA_024402125.1 Bacteroidales bacterium | reverse complement strand
TTTTTCTAGTTCCTTTAAGTGTAAGTTTAGGTTATTCTTTTGAGGTTCTTTTTTTACAAGCTGTTTGTCTTAGCTTTTATTCTATACTCTTTAGGGGAGAGTTTGATCTCGTTCTCGAATTCCTTTCTGAAATTGGAAGTGTCGTTGTATCCCACTTCTCTGGAGATATCAGCAAGGGACATCGTGGTTGTTTCCAGAAGAACTTTTGCCCTTTCATTACGGAGATGGTTCTTGTACTCCTTGAAATGCATCCCGTAATGCTCCTCGAAAACTCTTTTGATTCTATAAAGTGTTACTCCAAATTTCTCCGCTGCTTCTGTTACAGTGATATTCTCTGCGTAGCCAAAGTCCTTGATCCAGCTGTCTATCTGTGATATCAGAACTTTATCGTCTTCATCCCTCTTTGCTTTGGCACGCTTCTGAAGGAATGGACGTGCGGATTCTTTTTCTGAGATGACGCTAATATTCTCTATCTGGAAAGCTTTTATGTGTGTCTTGAGTTCTGACATTGACAAATCAATTGGATTAATACTTACCAAAGGTAATAAATAATTTGATTTTAGAGGACCTAAATAATTGTTACATATCTGTTTTTGAACGAAAAGGCAAAACTAGACTTCCGTTGAGAAAGATTTGTCATTTTATTTCACTATTTTTGCATGATTTAATAGATAGTATGAAACTTACAGATATCCCATCATATAAGAATCTGTCCACTCCATTCTATTTCTACGATATGGACATTCTGGACAGGACACTTGACACTCTTGCTGAACTTTCTGCCAAGACGGGTATCCATGCCCATTATGCACTTAAGGCAAATAACGAGAAGTGTATCCTCAGGGCAATCTCAGCAAAGGGACTTGGTGCAGACTGCGTAAGTGGTAATGAAGTTCTTCTTGCTGCTGAATGCGGGTTCCCATCAGACAGGATTCTTTTTGCAGGAGTCGGTAAGACAGATAGAGAAATCGTAGATGCTTTGAATGTAGGCGCTGCATTTAATGTGGAGTCACTTCCGGAGCTTAAGAATATTGACTATATCGCATCAAAGCTTGGAAAGGTAGCTGATGTTCAGCTCAGAATCAATCCGAATATTGATGCACACACTCATAAGAAGATTACAACAGGTCTTGATGAGAACAAGTTCGGTTTCCCAGAAGCTGCATTTGATGAGGTCATCGCAGTAGTGAAGTCCCTTTCAAATGTCAATTTCATCGGAATCCACTTCCATATCGGATCACAGATTACAGATGTTGAGGAAGTGTTCCAGCTTGAATGTGAGAGAATGAACGAGATCGTTTCCCTCTTTGAAGCAAAGGGGCTTGTTGTCAGAAACATTGACCTCGGAGGCGGTCTTGGAGTGGATTACAATGACCCGGACAGGAACCCGATAGCGGACTTCAACGCATGGTTTACAACAATTGACAAGTATCTTGTCAGAAGACAGGACCAGACTGTTCATGTTGAACCAGGCCGTTCGATTGTCTGCCAGTGCGGATCCCTTGTCTCTACAGTCCTTTATGTGAAGAACGGACAGAACAAGGACTTTGTCATTATCGATGCAGGTATGAATGACCTTATCCGTCCGGCTCTTTATGATGCATATCATCGAGTTGACAATGTATCTGCCATGGCTGACGGAAGAAAGGAGACCGCAACATATGATGTCGTAGGACCAGTTTGTGAGTCAAGCGATGTATGGGGAGAGGGACGAGTCCTTGCCACAACAAGAAGGGGTGACATTGTTGCACTTCGAAGTGCAGGAGCTTATGGCTCTGTAATGGCAAGCCAGTACAACTGCAAGGTCCTCGCTCCGGCTGTTTTCTCTGACGATGAGTCAGTCCCAACCTATGAACCACTTTTCTAGAAATAAAAATATTGATAAAATAATATTGATATATGTTTGAGAATCTAAGTGAAAGACTTGAACGTTCTTTCAAAATCCTCAAGGGAGAAGGTAAGATTACCGAAATTAACGTCGCTGAGACATTGAAGGATATCCGTAAGGCACTCCTTGATGCCGACGTAAGCTATAGAGTCGCTAAGGATTTCTGCGACAAGGTTAAGGTTGAGGCTATGGGACAGAATGTTCTCACAGCCGTTAAACCTCAGCAGATGATGGTCAAGATTGTCCATGACAAGCTCGCAGAGTTCATGGGCAGCGAATCTACAGACATCAACGTAAAGGGAAACCCAGGCGTTGTTCTCGTAGCCGGTCTTAACGGTTCCGGTAAGACCACATTCTCAGGGAAGCTCGCCCTCAATATCAAGAGCAAAAAGGGAATGAAGGTTCTTCTTGCCGCTTGCGATACATTCCGTCCTGCTGCTATTGACCAGTTGAAGGTATTGGGAGAGCAGATCGGTGTAACTGTATATAGTGAGCCAGATGCAAAGGATCCGGTTGCAGTTGCAAAGAATGCACTTGCTGCAGCGAAGTCAGAAGGCTACTCAGTAGTTATCGTCGATACAGCCGGTCGTCTTGCTGTTGACCAGGAGCTCATGGACGAGATTTCAGCAATGAAGGATGCCACAAAACCAACAGAGACACTCTTCGTAGTTGATGCCATGACAGGTCAGGATGCAGTTGAGACAGCTAAGGCATTCAACGACAGACTTGACTTTGACGGCGTTGTCCTCACAAAGATGGACGGTGATACAAGAGGTGGTGCTGCTCTTTCAATCAAGGCAGTTACAGGCAAGCCTATCAAGTTCATCTCATCAGGTGAGAAGATGGAGGCTCTTGATGTATTCCATCCTGCCAGAATCGCTGACCGTATCCTCGGTATGGGTGACGTTGTTTCACTCGTTGAGAAGGCTCAGGAGCAGTTCGATGAGAAGGAGGCAAGAGAACTTAAGAAGAAACTCGCAAAGGACCAGTTCGGTCTTATGGACTTCTACAACCAGATCCAGCAGATCAAGAAGATGGGTAACATCAAGGATCTCGCAGGTATGATCCCAGGTATGGGCAAGGCTCTTAAGGATGTGGACATTGACAACAGCGCATTCAAGGGCGTTGAGGCAATCATCCTCTCTATGACTCCATACGAGAGAGATCATCCGGAGGTAATCAACGGATCTCGAAAGAAGAGAATCGCTGACGGTTCCGGTACATCAATCACTGATGTCAACAGACTCCTCAAGCAGTTCGAAGGAACTCGCAAGATGATGAAGACAGCAATGTCAGCATCATTCGCTCAGAAGCTTAGAGGATTCAAAAGATAATATATAGCTATCTATATTCTAAAGGGATAAGCGGGAATGGTTTTCCTGCTTATCCTTTTTTTTATTTACTGGAAATCATTCTGTTTCTGTATTCGTATAATTATCAATCCATTATTAATTTAATTGTTTTTATTGTATGCAGAAGCAGCTTGAATTGACAGATTTGGAGAAATCTTTTCTCGAAAAGGCATCAGTAGTAGTGAAAAGTCATATGGCCAATGATATCATTTCCGGATCATTGAGCTCAAATGATGAGTACATAAGAACCCTGAAGAATTGGATGTGGAAGGAGCTTAATCTCAGAGATGCGACAATCCAGATAATTGAATCCCATAAATCAAGGTACATGAAGTTCTCCGGTATCAATCCTCACGTAATAATTAAGGAGATGGTATCCGGACTTGATGATATGTTTCTTAGTACGAGAAAAGAGTATGAAGAAGGTACAGAGGCATGGGTAAGGACCTTGAACGGTATAAAGGACTTCATCGGACAGTATCCGTTCGAATCCCACTACAATATTATCCTTCCTGCAAAAAAGATAGAAGTAATTCTTCCAGAAGGATACGAATTCAAGGTAAGTATCAAAAAGGGAAAATCTCCTGTTGATATT
>JAKSJT010000335.1 GCA_024402125.1 Bacteroidales bacterium | reverse complement strand
AGATGTAGTAGTACCAGAGAATGCCGCTGTAAGAGTTCCAAGTCTAGAACCTGTTGCCAGATCCACCATAGTAACCTTATCACCTTTTGTCCATGTGAATCTCACCATATCCTCAAGTGTCGCCTTTGTCTGCGCTGAACCTTCCAGCATACCGACACCTGCAGTCACATTGATACTGATAGTCTTTCCTGCAAGATCATTGTCAATGAACATCTCATCGCCCTGCTGACATGACACTAGCAAAGCGCAAACTGATAACAGTATATATATTATCCTAGATTTCATAATGATTAGTATTTGGATTATTCTGTTACAGAAGGACTGAGTCCTTCACCCTTCTGAGAGACACTGACAACACGCTGGGTAGTTGTTCCATCTTCGGCGATGAAGATGATTGTCACACGACCAGTTCTGTCCGCAGCCATATTATTCTGCACATAGATGTTGATATCAGTCTTTCCGCTTCCTGATGCAGGAGAAACGCTAAGCCAATCCTCATCAGCAGATACAGCCCACTTCACATCACTGGCACAGTTGACAGTATAGCTTCTAGCACCGAAATCGCTTGTGAATATCATTGGGAAATCTCCACCTGCATAGACAGCACGTTTAGATATGTAATTATAATTCCATGGTCTGTTCATGAATTGCTGTTCGCCATAGAAAAGTGTCGTAACATTCGATGCATCATAAGTGGAAGTCCAGTAATAGATAGTGTTGTCATTTCCTGTGAATGGAAGCACTATAGAGCATCCGTTAATCTTGCTGACAACCTTATAATATCTATGTTCCGTGTCCTTGACAAAAGTGCAATAGGCAGTAAGCTCTTCAAATTGTTCTTTGGAAGGAAGTTTCCAGCTGTCACTCCAATGATAATCTTTATCACCTACAAAGTGACTACCTTGATATATTCCACCTGCATCAGTTGGAACAACTGCACCGACATTGGCAGATGCCCAAAGAGTACCGCTTGGAAGACCAAGATCCACATACTCATGACCATCAAAGACGCCAGAAGAATAGATAACTGTCTCATCTGTCACTTCCTCGAAACCTGCAACAAATGCCTTGTATGACTTTCCAGCATAGATGTCATCTGTGCTCATCTGACTTACACGGCTAACCTCACGGCTTCCTAGATCATATACAAAAACCTCACGGGCATTGACATCGCTAGCTGGAGCCACACCGATGTTGTGATAGTAGATTGTACCGCCGTCATTGGTATTTGTGCCATTAAGACCGATTGTTCCAAGGTGAGAATTAACTACAAGTTCTCCTCCCTCACAAGAGAATGAAAGAGATGTTCCGATGTTGGTGATGATTACTCGGTTATAGCTTGTACTGCCTTCAAGGCCTGCAAGAGAAAGACTGAGAAGTGAGCTCTGAAGCTTGAATGTTACCTCTGCCTCATCAATAATCTCATCATTTTTGTGCTGATAGTAAATAGCAGTTGCACAGAATTTCGGAATACCGTTCGAGCTTGGATCAGAGAAGTTCATTGTAGCATCCTTGATATTGGTAACGCTACCGTCAAAAGCCGGATAGATAAAGGCCAGCTTTGTACCAGGTTCAATGGACTTACCATTTTCTAATATTCCAGAGAATGTAGCTTTAGTAGAAGCATCAACACCTTCAGGAAAGTCACTCCAAAGAGTACCGAGGATCTCTCCGTCCTCAAGATTAACTACAGAGAGAATATCATCACGATGCCACTTAAGAACAGCGACCTCGTCTACACTTGCCTTTGTATCAGCAGCACCTTCAAGCTGAGCTATGATAGTCAGCTTATTGCTGCCCGTATTGTCGGGCAGAATAACCTCACGCTGGCATCCTGCCATAAGACAAGTCGCGGCAGTTGCGATGGTAAGTAATATATATCTGTTCATATACTTTGCTTATTTATTTGAATGTACTACTGAAGCCAACCCGGATCTGTTATAGTCTCACTATTTCCATTGCTTGCCTGGTAGACATATACAGTCTTTGTATACTTCTTACCTGCAAAGAGAGGATTTGAGTCCCATGTCGCCTCGAACACGATCTTCGCTACACGCTCGTGACCATCGGTATTGGCAGGGAGAGAAATCAATGGGGCTTCGGCGTCAATAGCTGAACCCTCAGTGAGCCAGCTATGGATTGTTTCCTTATTGGCGATTCTGACCTTGACAGCAGGATCCAGTTTTTCGATCTCGATAAGACCCAATCCACCTTCTGCTGGAATCTCGATCACATTGCCGAGTTTGCTATTGACTGAGAGTGATATTAGGCTAAGCACTGGGCGGATAGCATAAAGAGTGCGTCGTGGCGCAGGTTTGCTCTCACCTCCATTCAATGTCCAGACCTTTCCAACATCATGAGGAGTCGATGTCCAGAAAATTAAAGGAGTAGTAATAGATACACCTGAGCTGCTTGTGAATGTAACCTCCTTTGCGTCATTGTTGACAGCCTTATCTAGTTTTGCGAGTTCACGACATTCAGCATCAGTAGGGATTTGCCAAAACTTGCCCCAATTCACAGAAGCTGCATCAAACTCAGAACCACTAATGCTTAATAATGTAGAAGTATACTTGCGCATTGGGTCCTTTTCTGTATCAAAGTCAGACTCTGCCGTCATAGTACTGCCCATAGACTTCAAATAGGTTGAAATATTTTGGTTCAGGCCTTCATTAGGGGCAGTGGAACCTGAAGTTTCTCCAAATGCGAAGCGGTTTATATTTAAAGATCCTACAGCCACGTCTTCTGTCGCCCACATAGTACCTGAAGGGAGACCGAGGTCGATGTATTCGTGACCAGCATAGACACCGCCAATCTGAGAGAAAGATGCGACATTGGTATTATAATACTTGTTAATACCGATTGCCTGACCATTTATTGAAGACATATAAACATTATCAGCACAGTTTACAATAACAGAACGTCTTGAAGGACTTATACTTTCTCCTCCTGCAAATGTAACATTGATGGTTCTATAACCTTGATCGGAAACTGAAAGAGAACTTGGAGAAACCGTAAGCGTACCTTCTATTGCCGTATGAACCAAGTCTGTACCACTACTGTTAATAGTAAACACTGAAGCAATACCGACATTTGGAATTGTCACACTGTTAATCTTCTCCAACTTTGGAAGATCTGCCATATTCAATTTCATATATGACATTTTGAAATAAAAATCAGTCTGTGGCTGAGCCGCAAAATCGTTAATGTCATATATACCAACTGCGCAAAAAGGAATTGTGGAATTATCCTCATTTTCATACAAAGCCATAGTGATAGGCTCAAAATCCTTTGTTGCTGTATAACCTTGCGAAGGATAAATAAAAGCAAGTTTGTCACCAACAGATGGGATAGTTTTCAGAGAACCACGGAATGTCGTAGTAGTACCAGATGCCTGTGCAACCAAATCTCCTCCAATGATTTTACCGTAGTTAGATTAATGACAGAAATCTTGTCTCCAGCAGTCCATTTTAATTTCAAGGAAGACGTAGCTGTTGCTTTTGTCTCTGGCACATCAGGTATATCAACAAGATTCGCCTCAATAGAGAATTCAAAAGCCTCGTCGGCATCTGTCATCGCCCCTTTCTCTTTTGTACATGAAAGAAGCAAAGAAAGAAATAATGAAAGAAGAACAAAAAACTTTCTCATGTCTTAATCTCCAAATTCTTCCTCTTCAGGATCAGTATCACTACCTGGGCTTGTACAAATAAGGTTGGTAGGTGTAAATTCGAAAAGTTTTGTCTTTGGAGAAACGTACTTCATTTCTTCCTCGTTCGTCTTAATGATTTTCTTTTCCATAACTATCTGAGTTTTTCAAACTTTTGTACTAATAATTCATAAATCGCTGAAAATAA
>JAKSJT010000334.1 GCA_024402125.1 Bacteroidales bacterium | reverse complement strand
TCAACCATTCATTAACGGCTCCCTCCTTCATAAGAATGTCACGACCACGAAGCATCTCATAACCCAACACCTTACTAAGCATAACAGGACTTGACAGGTCGATTTCCACATCATGATATCTCATCTTGATAAGGGCTGTTATCGTTCTTTTTATTATGCTCTTATTAAAGAAAGATGAGGGGTAGGGCTCATTCTTTCGTGAGGTGAGGGTGTTGCTGATATCCTCTAAACTTCTCTCGCCATCAGCAGACAGTCCTATAAGCATACAAGTTCTCTGCACGACAGTTCCCGGCAATGTAATTTGTCTTACATTGTTATCCATTCCCTTAAGATTGACTTCGCATTCTATCTTGGCTTTCACGTCTGCCAACAGCTCTGCCGAACGTTCTATCTGTCTTATATTATCTATATTAAATTCTTTCATGCCCAATCCTCCGTTCTAAGTTCTACATCAAAGTAATCTTCCGAAATCGTAGTACATTGTTTGTCGAGGTCTCTGTGAAGTGTATATACTTTTGATACGTATGCCTCTATTTTGTGGAAGTCCGTTTCTGGTGCAATCTCGGTGTCTGTGCTGAGAAGAATTGTCTGACGCGCAAGGTCAGGGAAGTAGTTCTCCAGTATTGTCTCTCGGCTTAACCTGTCGAGCACACCCATTACTGTATCAATCATTACAGGTGGGTCGTAATCACCCAGTTCATAAAGAACCTTCAGTAACACCTGCATAACCATCTGCTTGCTACCGGCATTAAGCTGATTCAGGAAAATCTCATTGCCGTTCTTGTGATACAGTTTGAACGCTCTATCGTCCATATCCTGTTAACGGTCAACTCTTCCTATTGTGTCCTTATATGCAATGAGGTTCTTATTCAGTTTTTCCTTCATCATCTGCTCTATGTTGTCCTTCTTGTAGCGCAGGAGCTTTCTTGCCAAGTCTTTGAACAGTTCAGGCAACTTGCACAGAAGATCATAGCGAGGGTCTGGCTTCTGTGAAACTTGGTAGTCGTAACTCTCTAACTTCTTCTTATAGTTGTTTATCTCCTGCTCCTTCCTACACTTTTCTTCACGGAGTCTTCTGATTTCGTTTTCGTTGGCTTCATATTTCTCCATGAGTGAAAAGTCACCACCAGCCTTCTGTCTCTTCAGTTCCTGCATGTTGTCCTTCCACTTTGGCAGTTCTTCAATGTCAATGTTGAGCTTCTGTCTATCCTGTTGGAGAGGCAGCATAGGGTTCTGTACGATGGTGTTGGTTATCTCCTGGAGTGTAGCAATGTCATTTTGATCAAGATAGTAGAAGCGGTCGTTTATCTTCTCTTCATCCAATGTTTCGTAACGATAGCGCTCTATCACAGCTTCTATATCGATAACACCTTCGGATAGGTAACGCTTCTCAATAATAGAACTAAGTTTCTTTGCGACATCCACGAGCTGTTTGTCACTGAGCCTGTTCCGCTTTTCGTCTTCAAGAGCTTTCTTGTTGGTGAGGATAATCTCTATTTCGTTAGCAAGAAGGTTGGCTATACGTGGTATGATGAGTGACACCTCAAGATTGCTCTTTGCTACCTCTCCCATGCGCTTCTGATAATCTTCGATGTTCCTTTGGGTTGTATCAATGCGGCGGCGAAGACTTTCTATCTTGCCGTCAATGATAGAGTTGTCATTCTTTCCTTTCAGAAGGGTATCATACGTTTCTCTGTTATCAGCAGAATACTGTAATGCCTTCTCGTATTCCATATTAAGGCTGGCGAGTTGTCCTTCAGCGACTTCTTTCTGTTGGAGCAGTGTCTTGTATTCCTTCTCCTGCTGCTCATTGTCCAGACGCTTTGCCTTTTCTTCTCCAAGTAGTTTTCCTGCTGCTTGTTGTAATTGAGCATACTTGTTGAATCCCATCACGGACTTTATATTTTCCTTGATGAGATTATTGATTTGCTCTTCCTTCATGAGCTCAGATGTCTTCATCGCATCAAAAAGGAAGTATTTGCTAAGGTCTCTTGGTAGATTAGCCTCTATAATCTTGCTGACAGCTGTTTCACTAATAGCCTTCTCCTTAGGTGCGGTATGTGTGCCGTAGCTATAAGAAATGGAGTCGAAGAACAACTGGACATTCTCCACAGGCTTGTGGTTAATGAGCTTGTAGGTGCGAATCATCCTATACTGCTTCTGCTGACCAAGAACAAGACCAGTAAACTCAACGTCGAGAATGATATTCTTGTTCTCATAATCAGCACTACCGGCATTAAACAACTCACGGAACTCACGCTCTGTTGTCATCTCTATACCATACAACGCACTATAGATGGCATCGAACAGTGTCGTCTTACCGCCACCATTCATACCACCTATAAGGATAATAGGCTTATCATCCGTAACGCTCAGGTCAAGGTCAAGATGCAGATACGTTTTATAGTTCTCTGCCTTTATTCTCTTTATCTGCATAGCATTATATCTTTTTAAGTGCCTGTTTAAGCAACGATTCAACTTCACGTCTGTCGGCCATAGGAACATTTGAGTTCTTCTTATCCTGATAAACCTTCAATACGTGTTCCTCTAACCATGCAGAGTCAACTTCATGGTCTTCACACACCTGTTCGATGATTCTCATGTCGTTCTGCCTAATGCCATACTGCATGAAGCATCTGTCAAGTCCTTTCTTTTCCATAGTCGGTTAGTATTGTGATGGATAGAAACTATCCCAGTTAATGATGTCTGTTGTGTTCTCAATCTTGAAAGGGCAGAACTTCCAATTCTGGTTCTCTTCGATGATGATACCGCCTTGGAGATTCTTGTCTGCATTCTCCGCATCTGCCATGTAAGCTATGAGCGCATTATGCTTGTTAGGACCGTTTTTGTCACTATCCTTTGACTTCGTATCAAAAAGAAGAACCTTACCGCTCTTCATTCTTACGATGTAGTCAACATAGAAGAGTGATTCTTTCTTTTCCAAGTTCTCATATAGCACAGCAAAATGCTCTGAGCCATTGTCACCATTCTTATACCACCAGTCGATATATTCTGAGTTCTCCTCCAGGAAAGCGGTGAAATGCTGCTCAGGAGTGGATACCTTGTTTAACTCATAGTATGGCATAAGGGCATGATTGGTTACTTCCTCAACCTCATGGAAGGTAGAATCCTTATAGTCTCTTGCTTCAGGAACAGACCAATAATAAGGAATGTAACCTCTATCTACCTTTAGTTTCTTTTCGAGTACTTTAGTCTTGTAATACGAAAGCGCTCTGCTTATTATATCTGCAAACTTAGGTTGATTCTGTTTACTGCAGACTACCCTTATAGCATCAAACTCATTTATTTCAAACAACTGTTCCAGTGCGTCGAGAAGTCCGGCCTGCAATACAGGAATACACTTCACCTTAGACCATCCGTTGAGAAGTTTAGAGCAGAATTTGTCGAATACTTGCTTTAATTCGCTTGGAGTCCTTGCAAAGCCAGTCTTATTCTCTACTGAAATCAATCCCTCTTCATCAAGGATATTCATGTCAACAGGTATCTCGACTTGTATCTTAGATATGTTCAGTATGATATGCTGTGAAGCGACTTTTCTGTTCTCTGCTACTTTAGAGTCATAACCTGTGGTATTTCCCTCTTCTTCATCAAAAGAGAACAAAGACGGTTCATAGGTCAATGTCCACTCCGTAGCAAAATACTTTGACAGAACACGCTTAAAGTCCGAACGGAGGACATTGTTCTCTTTGTTTGAGCGTTCTTCCTTCCATGACTTCAATTCTACATTCTGCAAACCGTCTCTACGAAAAGCATGTTGCATATTGATGTAGTCAATAGAGTCAGCCTCAATCTTGATCATATCTGCACTGAGGTCTGTATATACATATCCGGTGTTT
>JAKSJT010000333.1 GCA_024402125.1 Bacteroidales bacterium | reverse complement strand
TTGGATGCGATCTGGCTCTGCTCCTGCTGAGTCAAGCTCATATCCATGAACTGCCGTCTCCACTCCTGGCGAAGCTTATAGAGTGGTTTTCCGAAATACTCCTCTACCTCATCATCACCACCAAGAGCTGTTCTAACCTGGTCGATTCTCTGAGAAAGCTGACCCTCTACATTATCCATATTGACTGTCAAGGAGTCAATTCTAGACTGCATGAGCAACAGTTTTGACTGCATCATACCCTCGAGGAGTTCACATCTGACAGTTTTATCAGATGAACGGCCCTGTGTCCTTTCCATCTGAACTTCCTCCTCAATATCTGAAATAGTTATGAACTCATTACCGATAACGGCAATTGTCTTGTCAATAACTGTGTATTTCTGCGCTGAAGCCAATGTGCAAACAGCCATTAAAGCTGCAACAGCGAACAATCTGTATAGTTTCATAAAATATCCGTTTTCTTATCAGTATATGACGATGCTTTCCTTCGCCTTTGCATCATCTAGCAACTCTCGTTCCAAATTGGTCAAAAGCTGATGCTTTCTAGTACTGATAATAATATCTCTAATCCATTCAGAGCAATAATCCTCAGGGGCTGTCTCCCCTTTTTTCATCATCTCTCTGATATATGTCACGATGACTCTACCGCTCTCGTCTTCTTGTTCAACGTAAGAGTCCTTCATCCTGGAAAGAAGAGAAACATAGTCTGTTCCATATTCTTTAGCGATAGTGGTTATATCCATCCACTTGCCATCCCAGTCAGTAAACATGAAGGCTGTTGCATAAGCAAGGCTGTCAGCCTCCGCTATATCCTCCGCTTTGGTTGATGACATATCTTGACGGATAGTCTCATAATTTGGAGAATCCTTCATGATAACAAGCGTCTTGGCCTTAACGATAGGAGCATCCAGAACAAACTTGTCCAAATGCCCATTGTAATAATCGTTGATTTCTTTTCGGGTTACGACCGTGTCGAGACGCTCATTGATATATCGCTGTTCATAGCGATACTTTAAAAGGCTCTGTCTATATTCTTCGAGTTCCTTACTTACATCCTTCTCTGACTTTGACAGCTGCATTTCAGCCATCTGAAGATAGATCTGGTCAGATGCCCAGCTGTTAATGTATTGAGAAGCTACAGCTATGCTGTCTTCTGGAGAAATCCCTGAAGGGATAGCAGCTTCAAGTTCGGATCTGAATAATTTGCTAGAACCTACTTTAGCGACAACATCTTCGTCATGTATAAGATTGTTTATGGCCTTACATGACGGTAAGGCCATAACAACCAATACGACTAGTATGTGCACCAAAGATTTGATCACTAAGGCCTAATTATCTAGAATAGTTAGGAGCTTCCTTTGTGATTGTTACATCGTGTGGGTGGCTCTCAAGGAATCCGGCATTTGTAATGCGCACGAACTTAGCGTTCTTGAGAAGTTCAAGGTTCTGTGCACCACAGTAACCCATACCTGCACGAAGACCACCAACGAGCTGATATACAACCTCTGCAACAGTTCCCTTATAAGGTACCTGAGCAACGATTCCTTCTGGAACAAGCTTCTTGATATCCTCTTCCATATCCTGGAAGTATCTGTCCTTTGAGCCATGCTCCATAGCCTCGAGTGAACCCATACCTCTGTATGACTTGAACTTTCTACCGTTAAGGATAATTGTCTCACCTGGAGACTCCTCTGTACCAGCGAAGAGTGAACCAGCCATAACTGTGCTAGCACCACCAGCAAGAGCCTTAACAATATCACCCGAGTATCTGATACCACCGTCAGCGATAACAGGGACACCTGTTCCCTTGAGTGCCTGAGAAGCAAGCATTACAGCTGTAAGCTGTGGCATACCAACACCTGCGATGATACGTGTTGTACAAATAGAACCAGGTCCGATACCAACCTTAACTGCATCTACACCTGCATCAGCGAGTGCCTTAGCACCTTCTGCTGTAGCAACGTTACCTGCAACAATCTGGATATCCTTGTTCTTAAATGCTGAACATGCCTTAGCGATAACATCGAGAACACCCTGTGAGTGACCATGAGCTGTATCGATTACAACTGCGTCTGCACCAGCAGCTGCAAGCATCTCGATTCTATCGATTGTATCTGACTTGACACCAACTGCAGCAGCAACAAGAAGACGTCCCTTAGAGTCCTTTGATGCTGTAGGATTGTCCTTAATCTTCATAAGGTCCTTATATGTGATAAGGCCCTCAAGTTTGCCGTCGTTGTCAACTACTGGAAGCTTCTCAACCTTGCTCTGAAGAAGAATCTCTGTTGCCTGCTCAAGGCTGATGCCCTTCTTAGCAGTGATAAGGTTCTCCTTTGTCATTATCTCTGAGATGAGTCTTTTCTTGTCTGTGAGGAAACGGAGGTCACGATTTGTGACAATACCGATAAGGTATCCGTTATCATCTGTTACAGGAATACCACCGATATGATGCTTTGCCATCATTCCAAGTGCGTCGCCAACTGTTGCATCAGGACGAATAGTCACTGGGTCATAGATCATACCGTTCTCAGCTCTCTTAACTGTGCGAACCTGCTCGCACTGAGCCTCAATTGTCATGTTCTTGTGAATAACACCAATACCACCGGCACGAGCCATTGCAATAGCAAGTGCTGACTCTGTTACTGTGTCCATAGCTGAAGACACGATTGGTGTACGGAGAAGGATATCTCTTGTGAACTTTGAAGAGACATCTACACTTCTAGGAAGAACCTCTGAATGTGCAGGGATAAGAAGTACGTCGTCGAAGGTTAAACCTTCAATAATCTGAGGAATTTCAATCTGAGCCATCTTTGACAAAATTAATTGGGCAAAGATACATAATTATTCGCACAATTTTCCCTGAAATGTGTCACGTTTTTCAAGCAGATCGTCAAGAAGATGCAAAATTTGAAAGTTTCTTATGAGTCCCCACTGTGTTTCCTTGACAAAACGAGGCGGAACTTCACCTGCAACACGCTCAATATAGAGGTCCGGGCGAAGTCTTTCGAGGATGTCAACAATGAATTCCAGATACTCATCCAGAGGCATTCTGAGGAACTCTTCAGGGTGTGATTCGAACTCGGCTTCCATCTTTGTTCCCCTAACGAATTGAAGCTGGTGGAACTTAACTGAAAGAAGAGGAAGTTCATTGATCAGATCGCACTGCTCAAGGAGCATCTGCTTTGTCTCAAAAGGTAGTCCCAGAATAAAATGAGCACCTGTATCAATACCTCTTTCAGCAGTCATTCTAACAGCCTTCTGAGCACATGCGAAATCGTGTCCCCTATTGATATGAAGTAGTGTGGAATCATAGCAGGACTCTATGCCATACTCAACGGTAACTAGTGGATTATCAAACCCTTCCCTATGCCAATCAGTAAGAACATTTCCGCTCTTAAGGTCAGCCAGATAGTCCAGTTTCTGCTCATCCACGCAGTCGGGTCTTGTACCTATCACAACGCCGACAATATCGGGATGAGAGAGGGCCTCCTCGTAGAGCTGTTTCAGATGAGGAAGTGGGCCATAGGTATTTGAATATGCCTGGAAATATGCCAGATAATGCTGAGTATTACGATATCTCACTTTATGGAAAGAGATGCCCTCATCTATCTGCTGGGCTAGCGATTTTCCCGGAGTGCTGTATCCAGGGTGGAACGCAGCATTGTCGCAATATGTACAACCGCCTACACCAACAGTGCCATCCCTGTTCGGACAGCAGAAACCGGCATCGAGGACAAGCTTCTGAAGCCTCTCCCCATATTTGCGTTTGTAATACCCCACAAAGGAGTTATATCTTTTGCCTTCTGGAAATTCCATAACAATAGCAAACCTTAGATTTGCAGAGTGGTTATCTGCACTAAGATTGTCGACCAAAAGTA
>JAKSJT010000332.1 GCA_024402125.1 Bacteroidales bacterium | reverse complement strand
AACGAAGCCTCGTATTCAGGGTATATGTACCAGTTGTCCCTAGCCGAATGGTCGCGGAAATACTTCCGTGCACGTTTCCGGTAAGACTCCTGCATTTCTCTGGTGACCTTCCAATGGTCTCTCTGATTTGTCCATTTCTCGTCCTTGGTTCCAAGGAACAGGAGAGTATGGTCGAGAGAGTTGACCTTATCGTCGTACCATGCGACTACCATGTACAGGGCAAGTACCTCAATTTCGGAATCATACAGATTCTCGGTGAACGCTTCCATATCATCATTGGCCACCAGCTCATTCTTGATGCGCAGGTGGTCCAATTCGATGTATCCGATAGCAGAGTGCAACCAATTCTGCATCATCATCTGTCTGTCGTCATCGTTCGTCCGGGGAAGATCAGCGTCCTCAATCTTGCTTAAGAAACGATTGAATATAACTTCATAGGATGTCATTGTCATCCTCCGAATCAGCTAACGAGACACAGCAAATCCGTTCCTAGTACCTGATCCATAATCTTGATCTTCTGAAGCGAGTCAAATTCGCCGGAGTCAATACGTGTTGCAACAGCAGTCTTAAGGCTGTCCTTAAGACCGTCCGGCATCGTAAGAAGTGCCGCGCGGAAACTCTCCGGATCAAGATCCAGAACGTAATCGATATCCTCATACTGGTAAATCTTGGCATAAACGTCCTTGAGCTTAGTCCATTCATTAAGCAGCTCCGGATTATCGATAACAAAATACGGTTTGAATAAGAGCGGTGACTTCGTTATATAAAGAGGAAGCAGGTCCTGGTATTCAACTTCATTCTCGTCACCATAGTCCTGCCAGTCATAAAGGATGCCTGACTTCTTGGACTGGTATACCAGTTCGCCGTGAACGATGGAATGACAGGAAATCAGTTCCTCTGATTCCCACTTCTTCTTTTCTACGACAGGAGCGGCAACAGCCTTCTCCTGAGCCGGGGACTCTACGATAGACGCAATGTCTACCGTAGATTTGGTTCCCCTCTTACTAGTCTTTGTGTTATTAATTGCCATAATGTCTCCTTATCTTCCTTTATCGTTTATCAAGGTGTGATGTTGTAAACGCCGAAATACTTCATGAATACGGCACCAACACCCATCTTAAGCTGATACTCATACTCCATGGTCATATCCATGTTTGTAGTACCATCAGAAATTTCCTTAATCTGAGCCTCGCCCTCATCGAATACCTTAATCATCTTGTTTGTAGGATCTACAGGCATGATGACAAGCTTAGAATCGCTGAGAACCTTGGTAACAGTGCCCGGCTTGAATACCTGAGCAAGCTCAACAATAGGAGCACCCTCCCAGATACCGAGTCTTCCAAGAGAGTTTCTCTCGGTTGCCATCTCGTTAGAAATCCAGCCTACCGGAACAAGTGCCTCAAGCTTAGCCAGACCGGACTTCGTACCCATGATAACAACGTCCTTGCCAGGGTTAGCAGCCTGTACGCTCTCGATAAGACCAAGGATAGTAGCTCTTACAAGAGTACCGTTCTTTACGAACTCGGTCTGGTTAGGAACAACGCTGCCAGCACCATCAAATGCGGTGTAGATGAGCTCGTTGATCTTATAATCAAATGCAGTGTAGATCTTCTGGATGAATCCAGCCCAGTCAACACGACCAGCCATGAACAGCTCATACTCAGCATAGATCTTTACGCCATACCATTTTGTAGGAACGGTGTAGTTCTTACCTGGTCCGATCTTCTGACGGATGATGTCATGATGTCCGCCGGAAAGCTCAGATACGGTAAGGATTGTCTCATCTGGAGCATGCCATACGTTCATGTCACCGAAGTTAGCAGACTTGATTTCAACATACTGTCTGAAGAATGGGTTCTCACCCCAGCCGCCGAGAATAAGCTCATCAAGAGTATCCTCAATAACCTCAAAGATATCTGTCTTATGTCTGCGGATAGCCTTACGAAGTTCCTTGCGGGAAGCTGTCTCATCAACACCAAGTACAGAGAACATTACCTCACGGATCTTGTCGTTTGCTTCCTGCTTGGAAACACCATTAAGCTGGCCCTTGGCAGTATCAAACATAAGACGTGAAAAATCAGAAAAATCTACATCAGAGAATACTTCTCTGTTAACAGCACTGTAAAAATTCTTAACCATTATTGTTTCCTCCTTTCCCCGTTAATCAAGAAATCTTGACCTTCTTAGCGGCAACTGTAACAGCAGCTCCCTTAGTAGGAGTACCATTGAATCCAGTTGCAGACAGCTCGAAGATGTCACCAGGTACAAGCTCATAGCATCTCATGATATCTCCGGCAGCATTATAGAAATACTCCTCGTTGCCAAGATAAGATGGGGTGTTATAGTAAGTCTCAGGTACGGTAAGTACGAGATAAGCGTTGCTTGCTGTAGCAACTTCTACATACCAGTTGCCGTTAGCGGCCTGATCAATTACGGTTCCAGTGAATGTGGTAGCAGCAGCCTCAGCATACTTCTCCATTCCCTGCCAAGCACCCTTACCAACGATGCAACCATTATCAATATCAGCAGCGGCAACAATGTTATAAATATGTCCGCAAACGGTAGCCTTCAGCTTGCTTGAGCCGGCAACCGCATGGACCTTTGTGATGTCAACGACATTCTGTGCCATAGTTTTATCCTCCCTTATAGTTTTTAGTTATTGAAAAGACTTCCATAAGGAGTCTTTCTTGGATTGTTGTGGGATATCTGAATACTTGAAGAAGAGATATCCTTGTGGCTCTTGCAATACTGGCCATAAAGAGCGTCAGCCTTAACCGCAAGGTCACTTACGCTGTAGTTCATGCAGTTCTTTCTGAGTTCCTGCCACTCGTCGGTGTCTTCAAGGACAGAGTAGTTTGCATCATTAAGAACGGCATCTCTTTCAGCCTGGGCCTTCTCGTTTACAAAGGTGCAGTGCTCACGCTTAACCTTTTCGAGATTCTCCATCTCTTCCTTAGTCAGCCAAGAGCGATACACTCTTATACGGTCACCGGATAGAGTGATAGTTCCCTCATCGTCCATAACATATTCCTGACGATAATCGACTCCGCCCCAAATGCCTATCATGACCACATGGCTGTCAAACACTTCGACCGAATAATATTCGTTGTCTGATTCTGAATATGTTGAATTGACAAGCCTGTGAATTGCCTCCACCTTTTCACCGAGAGAGACATTTACCTGATATGTATCAGGCCCAACCTTTACCGAGAAATTTGCAGCCTGCGCAAATGTCTCAGCCTGTTCCGGCTCTTCAGCATTGTCTTCAGCACCATCTTCAGCATCTGCTTCTTCAAAGGTTTCTACATCATTGGTTTCAGCCGGCTGTTCTGAATCTGCTTCCGCTTCAGCTTCTGCAGAGAAGTAACTATCGAACATTTCTTCAAGCTCCTCATCAGTCTTATTCTCAACTTCAGAGGCAAAAGGCAGGCTTTCCAAATCAACAGAATACTTCTCAAGAAGTTCCTGTAACTTGTTCATTTTGATTCCTCCTTTCTGGTTATTTACGGAGTTAACCGTAGATGTATAATTATCAAGAGCGAATTTAAGCTCCTGCATAATCCGGATCATCTGACTCTGGATATCAGTATCATTCTTGGCAAACGCAGTAGCATGAGCTTTCTCCATGCCCGGTTGGACCATTTCTCCAAGAAGGGTTACAGCACTTGCAACCATCTTGTTTACAACGAGGGCCTTGTCACTGATGCTGTAAGACACGTCCTCACAAAGGATTTCCATACTGACATCGGTCCGGTTACCTCTTGATTCAAGAATGTCACATACGTAGTTACCGTAATCACGGTACAGAAGAGCATCTACATAGGCATAGTATTTGTCGTTCTCCGAATCATAAACCAACTCGAAGTTGTTCTGCTCCGGCA
>JAKSJT010000331.1 GCA_024402125.1 Bacteroidales bacterium | reverse complement strand
GGAACAGAGGGCGCTATGAGTGCAGCTGTACAGCCTTGGTCGACAAGCTACAAGGAAATCAAGTTGACACATGAAGGCATTGCCAGCAGACTCGTTCCTAACGATGCTTGTTGTGCTGATGTGGACGGAGATGGCGAAGTGGAAATTCTCATGAAGTTTGACAACGAAAGTGAGATGTCGCAGAGCTACCCTAAGGCAGGACCTACAGTAAACGGTAAGGCAACTGGCGAATACTCAATCTTTGAAATATTGAAGTTGAATGGTTCTCGTCTCTGGTGGGTAAACTGCGGTCCGAACATGGGCGACTTCCAGAACAACGAGCAGAACATCGTTGGTTACGACTGGAACCTTGACGGCAAGGCAGAGGTTATCATGCGACTCGAAGAGGGATCTTCCATCCACATGGCAGACGGTTCTGTATATACTATCGGTGCTGACGGCAAGAATGGCACAAGCTGGACTAACTACCGTGGCGCAACTGGTGGCGGTACCAACTGGTTCATGTGCGTAGGTAAGGAATTCCTCGTGTACTGCGATGGAGAAACAGGCCAGGTACTCGATATCATCGCATATCCTCTTGCTCGACTCGAGGCTGGCGAGACAGACCTGAACGCTGCATGGGGTGATGGCTATGGCCACCGTGCAAGCAAATTCTTCTTCGGTGCTCCATACCTCGACGGACGCAAGCCAAGTATCTTCCTCGCTCGTGGTATCTACACACAGATTAAGATGTGTGCATTTGATGTTAATCCTGCTACAAACAAACTCGTAAAGCGTTGGGATTGGCGACAGACTAACGGTGGCTACTGGATGTGGCAAGGCTATCACAACTTCGGAATTGCCGATGTCGACGAGGACGGACGCGACGAGATTGTTTACGGTTCGATGGTTGTTGATGACAACGGTAAGGGACTCTCTACTACTGGTCTCGGACATGGCGATGCTCAGCACTGTGGTGACTTCAACCCATACGCTAAGGGGCTGGAGATATATGCTTGTAACGAGGACCAGCCTGGTAACAATTATCGCGATGCTACTACATCAAAGATTTATCATCGCTATAACGCCGGCAGTGACGATGGACGCGCTATGATGGACAACTTCACAGACGCATTCCCTGGTTCTATTGGATGTTCAGCACGCGAAGGTGCTATTAGTTCTGTGCTTATGCTTGGATTCTCTAAACCAAATATCAACAAAGCTGTGCAGAGTATCATAAAAAGCCATCCTGATGCTAAAGTCGAAGACATTATCAAGATGGCACTCAAAATGCTCTAACGTCCAAAATATACTAGGAGGACAGATATATCAGCTGGAGACACTCCTGAGATTCTTGAAGCCTGAGCAATAGTCTGAGGAGCGTACTTCTTAAGTTTCTGACGACATTCTATGGTCAGTCCTGATACTTTATCAAAATCAAAATCTGACGGAATCGTCAGGTATTCCAATCTCATGATTTTGTCAGCCATTCTTTGTTCTCTCTCAATATAACCTTTGTACTTGATAGAGATTTCTACAGAATCTGCTACTTCTTTAGAATAATTATCCTTGATCTTCTGCATATCCTGTGAAGGAGGAAGAATAGGATTGACAATTCCCTCCTGGGTCTCAACAGAACTCTCAAGATTAATTCCAGATCTTTGAAGTGTTCCACGTGGAACAATTTTCAAAAGATCAGAAAGAACAGTCTCGGGTCTGGATGCTAAATCAGAAATTCTTTTTGAGTCTGATATTGGAGTAGAACTTACTGTTTCCAGATATGGATTTGCTATCCCAGCGGTCAAGTTGGTATTCTCTGAGAATGTTTCAACACGTGACACATCATCATATTTCCTCATGGTATATGAATACCTGTATTCATCAGCCAAACCTATCTCATGAGATCTTGAAGTCAATCTCAGATCAGCATTATCCTGGCGAAGAAGTATTCTATACTCGGCACGAGAAGTAAACATTCGATAAGGTTCATCCACTCCCTTGGTGACCAGATCATCAATGAGAACACCAATATATGACTCATTTCTCTTCAGAACAAATGGGTCTTTGTCGTGACATTTTAGATGAGCATTGATACCTGCGATGATACCTTGAGCGGCTGCTTCCTCATAACCAGTAGTACCATTGATCTGTCCAGCGAAGAAAAGATTGTCTATAGACTTGAGCTCAAGAGAAGGCTTCAACTGGGTAGGGTCGAAGTAATCATACTCTACAGCATAAGCAGGGCGATAGACTTTGACAGATTCCAATCCAGGTATAGCATGAAGGGCATCCATCTGCACATGAAGCGGCAATGAAGAAGAAAAACCTTGAAGATAATACTCATTGATATTTCTACCCTCTGGTTCAAGGAATAGCTGATGAGAATCCTTATCAGAAAAGACTCGCAGCTTATCCTCAATACTTGGACAATATCTTGGACCCTTTCCATGAATCATACCTGTAAACATAGGAGATTCAGAGAAGCCTGACTATAGAATATCATGAACTTCTTGATTGGTATGAAGGATGAAACAAGGCATCTGTTCAGTTCCATTCTGTACAGATGAAAGATAAGGAAGATAAGAAAACTTATCAGGATTGATATCTCCATATTGCTTTAAAAGTTTTGAAGTATCAATAGAGCTGATATCAATTCTTGGAGGAGTTCCTGTTTTCATTCTTGAAGTCTCGATCCCGAGATTGATAAGTTGTTCAGTCAATCCATATGATGAAAGCTCACCGATACGTCCTCCCTCAAACTGAGTGCGCCCTATGAACATCTTTCCATTCAAGAAGGTTCCAGCAGTCAAAATAACTGTTCGAGATTTAAAAATTGCCCCGGTATTTGTACAGACTCCAGCAATTTTTGAATTCTCAAAGAGAAAAGAAGTTACAATATCAGCGTAAATATCTAGATTACAATTACTTTCGAGAATTTTACGCCAGTACAGAGAAAACATGAGTTTATCACACTGAGCACGTGGACTCCACATAGCAGGTCCTTTGGACTTATTCAGCATCCTAAACTGAAGAGTTGAAGCATCAGTGACTATGCCTGTGTATCCTCCTAAAGCATCTATCTCTCTGACTATCTGTCCTTTAGCAATACCACCAATAGCTGGATTACAAGACATTCTGGCAAAACCGAACATATCCATACTTATCAGAAGTACGGAAGAACCCATATTTGCGGCAGACATGGCAGCTTCGCAGCCAGCATGTCCGCCACCTACAACGATGATATCGTATATCTTATTCATTATGATTGTTTCAATGCTTCGCGGAAAGAAAGATAATAATTCTCTTTCTCTCTCATGACCTTCTTGTCTTTCTCCGTGTGATCATCGTATCCTATCAGATGAAGAAGTCCGTGAACGATGACTCTGTTCAATTCTTCTTCATACTCTGTTTCATAGAACTCAGAGTTTTCTCTCACACTATCTACACTGATGAATAGGTCACCAGAAAGTCTATCACCTTCACAATAATCGAAAGTGATGATGTCAGTGAAGTAATCATGCTGGAGATATTTCATGTTGACATCAAGGATGTAGTTGTCAGAACAGAAGATGATGGAGATGTCACCTAAACGTCTGATCTCACTCTCAGCAACCATCTTTAGCCAAAGGTTGTTGAAGGTCTTTCCTTTAAACTTGAAATCAGTGTCTTGTGTGTAATAGGATACCATAAAGCCAATATTTTTATGCAAATCTACAACTATTAAATTAAAAAATTGGAATTGATAATTATTATTTCTATATTTGGAACGTGGTTTGAAATTTAAAATTTAATAATATGGAAATTAAGAAAACCGAAAAGGCAAATCTTGAGAACAAGAAGCTTCTCTTCACAGAGATTGGTTTCGTGTTTGCTTTGCTTGTAGTTTGGGGTGCATTCTCTTTCACCTCAAA
>JAKSJT010000330.1 GCA_024402125.1 Bacteroidales bacterium | reverse complement strand
TGAGTCATGTTTCTTTTTACTGAAGATAGTTATGAGAAAGCATTGATGACCTTATTCGAAGGAATGGGTTATCAGACACAGTATGGTCCTGATGTGGAAAGAGACTATACTGTACCATATTATGCTGATGTCTTGACATCATGTATTGCTAGGCTGAATAAGAATCTGCCTAGTGATGCTATTGATGAAGCCATCAAGAAACTTTCTCATATTGATTCGGGAGATACTGTACAGAAGAATGAACGATTCATGGACTATCTCCAGAATGGAATTGAAGTTAGCTTCTATTCAAAAGGAGAAGTCAAACATGACATTGTATATCTGGTTGACTATGACCATCCTGAAAAGAATGACTTCAGGGTAATCAACCAGTGGACATATATAGAAAAGTCAGAGAAGAGAGCCGATATTATCGTTTTTCTTAACGGATTACCTATTGTCCTTGTGGAACTTAAGTCTCCTTCGAGGGAAGAAACAGATGCTTCTGCTGCTTATAGACAAATAAGGAACTACCTTAAGGAAATCCCTTCCATGTTTACATATAATGTTTTCTGTGTAATGAGTGATATGTCCTGCTCTAAGGCGGGAACCATCACTTCTAACGAGGACAGATTCATGGAGTGGAAAACAAAGGATGGAATTACTCTGAGTGAAGCTGCAGCAGATTATGACACATTCTTTGAGGGAATATTCAAAAAGGAACGTATTCTTGATATCATTAAGAACTTCACTTGTTTCTGTACAGAGGAGAAGGGAGATTTTAAGATATTGTCTGCATATCATCAGTACTTTGCTGTCAAGAAAGCGGTAGAGAGGACGGTCAGAGCAACCGAAAGCGATGGTAAGATCGGTGTTTTCTGGCATACTCAGGGTAGTGGAAAGAGCCTTTCAATGGTTTTCTATGCTCATCTTATTCAACAGCATCTCAATCAGCCAACAATCGTTGTCATCACTGACCGTAATGATCTGGATGATCAGCTGTTCACTCAGTTCAGTAAGTGTGAGCATTTCTTGAGACAGAAACCTATTCAGGCTTCAAGTCGAGAAAACCTTCAGGAACTTCTAAAGGGAAGAGAGGCCAACGGTATCATCTTCACAACAATGCAGAAGTTCGCTGAATCAATTGAACCTCTTTCCGATAGAAGGAATATTGTTGTGATGACAGATGAAGCTCATAGAGGTCAGTATGGATTTGAGGAAAAGATTGATGAGACAGGTAGGGTAAGGGTTGGTATGGCTAGAATCATCAGAGATTCTTTGCCTAACGCCTCATATATTGGCTTTACAGGAACTCCAATATCTTCTAAGGACAAAGATACTCAGGAGGTGTTCGGTGATTATATCGATATCTACGATATGACACAGGCTGTAAAGGACGGAGCAACCGTACCAGTTTACTATGAGTCAAGAGTTGTCAATATCAAATTCAATGAGGAGACACTTCATCTTATTGATTCAGAGTATGACCTACTAGCTGAAGAAGGTGCAACGGATGAGCAGATTGAAGAAAGCAAACACGAAATGTCTCACCTTGAGGCAATTTTGGGCGCTCCAGAAACTGTCGATTCTCTAGTTAAGGATATTCTGAATCACTATGAGAATAACCGTCAGTATGAGCTGACAGGCAAAGCTATGATTGTCGCTTATTCGAGACCGATTGCTATTAGTATTTATAACAAGATATTGGAGATACATCCTGATTGGACTGAGAAGGTCAAGTGTGTTATGACAGGATCCAATAATGATCCTGAAGAATGGCATGATATCATAGGCAACAAGCAGTATAAGAAGGAACTGGCAAAGAAGGTCAAGGATAATAATGATCCTCTTAAGATAGCTATTGTAGTGGATATGTGGCTGACTGGATTTGATGTTCCGTCACTAGCAACAATGTATGTCTATAAGCCTATGGCGGGTCATAATCTCATGCAAGCAATAGCTAGAGTGAACAGAGTATATCCTGGAAAGGCAGGAGGCCTTGTTGTAGACTATATCGGTATAGCTAAGGCCTTGAAAGAGGCCATGAGAGATTATACAAAGTCGGATAAGAAGAATTTTGGTAATCCTAATATTAAGGATACAGCTCTTGTTGAGTTTAACAAGCATTTGGAGATCTGTCAGGATTTCTTCCATTTGTATGATTATTCAAGATTCCACACAGGAACTGATGCGGATAGGGGACTGATTACTAAGGGAGTCGTGAACTTTATGCTTTCTACAGATAAGTCAGAAGAGATACTTCCGGCGTTCCTTAAGCAGGCATTGCTTCTTAAGAATGCTGCAAGTCTTTGTCGAAGTCTGCTTAATGAAGACCAGAGATATGAAGCTGGATTCTTTGATGCGGTCAGGACTACCCTTAATAGAGTTAAATCTAAAGGCAAGGTGTCAAAGAATGAGATCAACGATAGAATCAGTGAACTTCTCAAGCAGAGTGTGAAGAGCGAGGGCGTTATCAACTTGTTCTCAGACATTAAATCCGAGTTCTCTTTGTTTGATCCAGCGTTCCTTGCTGAGATTTCAAAGATGAAAGAGAAGAACATTGCAGTTGAGCTTCTTCGGAAATTGTTGGCGGAACGGGTGTCTCTATATCAGAGAACAAACCTAGTTCAAGCACAATCATTCTCGGAGATGCTTAATATGGCTTTGTCTAACTATCTGAAAGGATTGATTACCAATGAAGAGGTAATCAAAGAACTCCTTGATATGGCAAAGCATATTGCTGAGGCGGAGAATGAGGCGGAGAAACTTGGCCTTACAAAGGAAGAGAAGGCATTTTATGATGCACTTACTAAACCTCAGGCTGTCAAGGATTTCTATTCAAATGATGAACTTGTCGCAATTACCAAGGAGTTGACAGAGGCTTTAAGGAAGAATAGAACAATCGATTGGCAAAAGAAAGAGTCAGCTAGAGCTGGAATGAGACGTATTGTCAAGCGTCTTCTTAGAAAGCATAGTTATCCTCCCGAGGATGAACAGGCAGCAATGGATGTGGTTATTAAACAGTGTGAGCAGTGGACAGATAATGTTGACGAATTTGTAGCATAAGAACTAACAGTATGAAAGATACAAAAGAACCAGGATACGTATATATCCTCACAAATCCTAGTTTTAGGGAAGATTGGGTTAAGATAGGCAAGAGTTCAAGACCTGTAGACATTAGGTCTAAGGAACTTGATAATACAGCTGTGCCTCTACCTTTTGAAATCTTCGCCACTATGAAGACTGTTAAATACAATGAGGCGGAGAAACTTGTTCACCGTTATATAGAAAGGTTTA
Organism: Bacteroidales bacterium; assembly: GCA_024402125.1. Classification (GTDB taxonomy): domain Bacteria; phylum Bacteroidota; class Bacteroidia; order Bacteroidales; family UBA932; genus Cryptobacteroides. The sequence goes on along the minus strand of JAKSJT010000330.1, from coordinate 620 downwards.
CAAAGCTCAGGATTCGTGATAACAGAGAATTTTTCAATGTTAAACCAGAAGAGGCTCTGGAGATTTTCCGAGATGTCGCAATGGTTCTGGAAGATGCTGAGATAGACGAAGTGTATAAGGATGGAATGATGGGAGACGTTGAGGAACATAAGGGAAAGAAACATCCGTCTACTCATACACCAGAAAGAGACGAAAAGAAAGTATGGATGATTCCATCAAATATCAAGTTCTTTGATGTTGAGGGCTGCTTTAATGAGTTCGGTGAAGTATACTGGTCTCAACATTATAATTATCAAACAGGTGATACTATATATATTTACAGTTCAAACCCTGACGGATATGTGAAGTTCAAGACTGAAGTGATTGGACATGATCTTCCTTTTTCTTCTATAATGGAAAGAGAAGTTAAGTATAACACAGATCCGAAAGATTTTGACAAAATGAGAGCGCACAATAGATTTACTCTTCTCAAAGTAATAGGAAGGTCAAACTCCCAGAGGATGACTCTTCCACATCTTTTGGATCATGGTATGAAAAGCGCACCTAGGGGAGCCTTGAATCTGAGTTATGAGGATTATAAGGAACTCCTCCAGTATATAGAGGAAAACTTTGATAAATAA
>JAKSJT010000033.1 GCA_024402125.1 Bacteroidales bacterium | reverse complement strand
CGAAGATCCACAATTATTGAAGACGCATCAAGACGTCCCCGTCGAGGCGCTTACACTTATTCTTATCGCTACAAAAAAATTGCCCTTAAATTGCCAAAGATAACAAAAAAACTTTGCAGTAGATATTAAATAAATAATATCAGTATAAAATTTTCCATATCAGGCTCAGAACTGTCTTCCGTAACACATCATTGCCGAGGGCTGAAGCTAGACCGGCCTTTCATTATCTTCAGAATCTGTACAAACTTTGGTTAATCAACAAATCTCCCACGTACTTTTGCCGATGAGCCGATAAATCACCACCTTTGGTGTGACTTTGGGGTTTGAAATGCATTGTATATTAGCCTTGAACGTACTTGGATAGTTTCAAGATTCAGAGGTCTCTTGCATGTATAGCTGCTTGAAAATCAACAGATGCAATAACGTTTTCTCCATCAGATTACCGCAAAAGAATCTCCACCAACCTCGGTATCATAAGGATAGCATCAAACTGATAACAAGCCCCCCACCGATCGGTGAGGGTTTCTTATCATGAATAAATACTACGCCAAATGAACCTTGTCATCGACAAGATTGGCCTTGCCGATCGAGATAGCGAAATTGATCCCCGCCTGCATTGAAGGCAAAACCTTTGAGCCCAAACGGGTAAAGTTGAAGGTATTCGCAACTTCACGAGTAAGGGCATCCATCGGGAGCGCACCCTGGTTTTCAAGAATCATTACAACTGCAACAGCTATCTCCTCTGGAGCTATGTCTATAGAATCCCTGCTTGAATCAGGTCTGAAGACATTCAATATACTCGGATCCTGATTCGCCTTCCAATAGAAAGGACATTCAGGACCGTCTGTCCACTTGAGACCCATTGAATCAAGAACGCCCAAGATGTATCTCTTCATTCTTGGTCCTGTCTGTGCAAATCCAAACGCAGCAGACACCCTTCTGCATATGATACCCAAACTGACTGGCGATTCTTTTTCAATCACATCCTGAATCTTCTGCCTTACGAGAGAGCCATAACGCCCATCACAGAAATCCTCTGCAGTAGCACTGAGATAAAACACATCCTCTGATTCATATTCTTGAATTCTTGGATCAGCTTCCTCACAAATAGTTGCCACAGCAGGAGGAGCGACAAAGCTTTTGACTGCATTGACTGGAATAATCTCACTCTCTGCAGGAATGGCATCAGCACTTTCGATCGAAGCGATGATACTATCCAGAGTGCGCTCATTGTCATGCCACCAAGCAAGAGCCCAGACTCTGTGGACTCTCCATCCAAGGAGCCGCAGCACCTGCTGCTGAACGACTTCGCGGTCACGAGCAGTCCTGGCAGAACGGCTGTTGTACCCATCACATATGATGGCAAGTGAATAACAGTCTTTCCTTGCCGGGCTGACAACAGCAATGTCGACCCTGTAGCCTGAGCATCCGACGTTGGTCTCCACCTGATAGCCCCTTTCCCTAAGAGCTGATGCAATCGAGAGAACCAGGGCGTCATCTGATCTACGTCAAAGGCTTTTTTACCGCAATGCTATTGCCAAGGGAGTGGTAAAAGTGAAGCGATATACTCACGCTTTTTGCCGATCTTGTCGCCTTACGACAGGAATCCGAACAGCCAGAGAGGAATCCGGTTCCCGTTACCGGTCTCAACGGAGTCAACTGCAAGGAAACTGTCCGGTTCATCCTTTATCTGCTCGAACGATTTCTTCCTTCCACCTACTTCAAACAGATACCTGTCATCGACCTTGAAATCCCCCTTTGCCGGAAGAGACACCTTGTTGTTCACGGAAAGCTGGTTGTTGAAGAATGTCTCTCGCACTGTTCCGATATCCGCCTTTTCTGACAGAGCATACATCATGTTCGGATTGTCGAGATACAGCTTGTCAGGAGCGGAAAGGTGCTTAAGAGCCTTTACCGGAGTCTTCAGCATTGATATCAGTTTCGCATCTTCAAGCAACGACAGGAGTTTCAGGCCCTGCTCCCTGTTCGTTTCAAGTTCCTGGTACAGTTCGTTCATCTTGGGGATAAATGGCAGCTGTACCGAAAGGATCATCATCAGCTTCTTCAGTTTCTGAAGCGTTCCGTACTCCACTTCCTCCACTGCCGGTATATCCATGTCTATCGTCTGCGTGATCACTTCCTGCACGCGGGAGAGATAACCGTCGCCCTCTTCCTTATAGAACGGATAAAACCCTTCCTTGAGGTAGGATTCAAACGCTGGAAGAATCTTGACCCTTGAGACAATGTCAGCTGCAATGGTGACATGATTGTTGAGGATATCCTCCAGCGAAAGGACCTGATATTCAAGTTTTCCTTCAAATATCAGGTATTCACGGAAAGACAGCCCGGTCATTTCATAGGAACGGACACGTCTTGAAAGGTCGCCGTCTCCCGCCTTGAGCTTCAATATGGAGGAACCGGTGTATACGACATGAAGGTCAGGATAATCGTCATAGATGTTCTTTACCGCATCCTGCCAATGCTTGTACTTATGGATTTCATCGAGGAAAATGTGAGTTCCTCCATGTGTATAGTGATATTCTACCAGGTCTATGAGGCTGTTTGAAGCGAACCACAAGTTGTCGAGAGACACATACAGAATCTTGCCGAGATCGGAAAAGGACTCCTTGATATGTTGCAGAATCAACGTGCTCTTTCCAACTCCCTTAGGGCCTTTGATGCCAATCAGCCTGTTATCCCAGTTGATCTGGAAATAGATAGGACGTTTATAAGATAAGTCTATCTGGCTCACCCTTCGGTTAGAAACCGTGTAAAGATAATCGAAATTAGACATAAACAATCTTCTAAGATTTTTTTCAAAGGTAATAAAAATCCTACAAGATTACCAATATCCAATTTTGTAAAGACAGAATTTGTCCGAGCAAACGGGTTCTTGCTTGGCCATTTACAACGAAGGTCTTTTACAACAGTATCTTCAGGCAGTTTTGGAGGTCCTGAAATCTTAACTTGTTTGCCGGGCCGAAAAATATAATGTCATAACTGATTCCATTTCGAAAAAGGGGAACCGATCCATTAGGGTAAGTCTCCCATCTTAGTTCACTCTCCTACCAATGTGACATATCTTTTACGACGGATAATATTTTAAGTCACATTACTGAATGTATGATATTTGAGTTTTTTAGACAAATAGTGATATCAGGAATATCTCGAGTATCGCAGCTACTCCCATAACGAGTGTCAGCATAGTCTGAGTCTTGTAGCCTCTTTCCATACTCATTGCTCCAAAGTTTGTGACAACCCAGAAGTATGAGTCGTTTGCGTGGGATACAGTCATACTACCGGCACTTATGGCCATGACAACAAGAGAAGCTTCTATCGGTGTATCGAATCCCAATGCGATCATAAGAGGGGAGAGAATACCGGCTGTCGTAATGATAGCGACAGTTGAGGATCCCATGGAACTCTTCAGAATGGCCGCAAGTAGGAACGGGAAGAAAATGCCCATACCCTTGAGTACATCTGCGTGCGATGTTACGTATCCGACAAGGTCAGAAGACGACACCACCTTTCCGAGGACACCTCCAGCGGCTGTGATGAATAGGATTGGTCCGACAGTCTTAAGAGTCTGTTCGGTTATCTTGTGAAGCTCCGTAAGTTTACCACTATTCTTTAGGAGAAGAACGGAAAGGACAGCACCCAGTGATAACGCTATTACAGGAGTGCTGATAAACCCTACAATGTCCAAAGCGTATCCTTTGACTCCAGTATATCCGATAATGGAAGAAAGCGCCATCAGCAGAATAGGAACTATGATTGGAGCTATGGAATTTAGTCCGGAAGGGAGCGTTCCATACGAAGCGACAAGTTCTTCGTAGGTTGACTTGATCTCATCTTTCTCTGCCTCATCATCTGCCTTCACCTTCTTGCCGATATAGTTCGCAAAGAGAATTCCGGCGATCATTGGGGCGATACTGCAGACAAGTCCGATACACATAACAAGAGCTATATGCTCAGATAGGCCAAGGGTGCTGGCAGAGGCCAGGGGTCCTGGAGTAGGTGGCATGAACACATGCGAGATGTATAGACCTGCAGACAGAGCAACGGTCATTGCAACTGACGAGACCCGGGTTCTTCTTACTAATGCTTTTCTGATAGGGTTCAGAACCACGAATCCAGAATCGCAGAATACTGGAATAGATACAATCCAGCCCATAATACCCATGCCTAATACAGGATGATTTTTGCCGACAAGCTTGATGGTCATGTCAGCTAGTTTCAAAGCGGCACCTGTTTCTTCCAGGATGGCTCCAATAAATGCTCCCAGAATGATCACAATGCCGATGCTTGTGAATATACCGCTGAAACCTTGGCCGATGACGGTGACGAGTCCGGAAACTCCTGCCTCTTTGTTGTCAACTAGTGGAATGCCAGCGACAAGACCGAATAGCAATGACGCCAGCATGATGGCTATAAATGGATGAACTTTCCACTTGGCCATAGCAAGAACCATCAGTATGATGGTTGCGATGAAGAAGACAATTAAAAGCAGTCCGGACATGTTTTTATCGTTAGGGTTTCAGACAAAGATAATCAAAAAAGAAGGTACCACGCATGGGGCATGATACCTTCAAATATAATATTATGACTTAATATTACTAATTAGTCAACTGTTAAAGACTGTCGCCGAAGTCTGCTCTGAACTTCTCAACGAGCTGCTCCTGCCAGTTGCCGATCTCCTTCATACGACCGAAGAAGAAGCGGAGAACTTCAGGCTCTTCTGTCCACTCGAGACCACCGATGAGGTTTCTGTTGTCCCAAAGCCACTTAACACGGTCAGCACAGTACTTGATCTGTGAGAGTGTGAATACACGGCGAGGGCAAGCAAGTCTCTGGAGTTCAAGCTCAGCGTAACGTTCTGTTCCGTCTGGTTCGCGCTGCTCAGATACTGTACCACGCTCCATACCACGGATACCTGAGATGATGTAGAGAGCGCAACCTACTGCAGCTGCAGGATACTTGTTGTGTGGCATATCTGGAACAAATGCACCAGCGTTGAGGTGACATCCAAGTCCACCTGCAGGAAGGATTACAGGAACGCCATACTCGTCAAGTTCCTTAGCGAGGGCCTCAATGAAGAGAGGTCCCTGGCTGGTGTATTCCATATCGAGTGACTCGTAGAGACCCTGTGCAAGAGCCTCCATTGTACGTACGTCCATACCACCATATGTGAGGAAGCCTTCGTAAAGAGGAATGAATGACATCATCTCCTTTGTGTATTTAGGATCCTTAGAGCAGATGATACCACCCTTAGAGAATGAAAGCTTACGAGCTGAGAAGTAGATGATATCGAAGTGATCAGCGAGAAGGTGATAGATATCCTTTACATCCATATACTTGCAGCGAGCCTCACGTGTCTTCATGAAGTAGATGTTATCCTGGAGAAGTGAAGCGTCGAGAACTGACTTGACACCCTTCTTGTGGCAGATATCAGTAACAGCGAGCATATTCTCGAGTGATACAGGCTGTCCACCGATAAGGTTTGTACCTGCCTCTACGCGTACGAAAGCAACCTTGTCAGCACCAATCTCGTCGATGCGTCCCTCGAGGTTCTCAAGATTGAAATCTCCCTTGAAAGGATCTTCTGTCTGTGGGATGATACCCTTAGGGTCAACGAGCTCCTCTACAGAACCACCTAGACGTGTGATGTGAGCCTTTGTAGTTGTGAAGTGGAAGTTCATAAGAGCAACCATACCTGGCTTAACATAAGCCTCAGCAAGGATGTTCTCACAAGCGCGTCCCTGGCGTGTAGGAAGGACATTATCGCATCCAAATACTTCCTTGACGGCATCCTTAACGCGGTTCATGGTCTCACATCCTGCATAAGCGTCGTCAGCCTTCATCATAGCTGCGAACTGGAGATCTGACATTGCGTTGACGCCAGAGTCTGTAAGCATATCTAGATATACGTCTCTATTCTGGAGAAGGAATGTATTGTTACCAGCTTCCTGGATTTTCTTAAGTCTTTCTTCAACAGGGAGAAGGTTGAGTTTCTGTACCATACGTACCTTATGCATCTCGAGAGGTACCTGGTTTTCTGATTTGTAGAATTTTACTGCCATAATTGTTATGTGATTTTAGTGATTATCATTAGTAAAATCAAATGTAAATAAAGCATTGTAAGCAATATCTATATCAATTACACTTATTTCTACCAAAATCATTGAATTGAGTAAAATATATCAAAATCACCTACCAATATTACACTTTTGTTGAGATTTTAGGTACATTTGTACCATAATTACATACCAAAATGCCTACAGTAGTTAGAAATATTGATCAGTTCAATGCATACTTCCGTCAGAAATCGTTCCACCCTCTGGTTTCAATAGGGGATCTGTCGAATGCTGCTGGTTCACTGTTTGAACCAACGGACTTTGGATGCTACTGTGTGATTCTTATGGAGAACTCTTTCGGTGAGGTAATAAAGGAAGGAACCAGCCTTAGATATAAACCTGGTACAATCTTTACGGCAAAGCCAGGTGAGGTCATATCTCTTAAAAGAGACTATTCAGTTAAGCCTAGGGGAAAGATGCTTGTCTTTAGACCGGAGATGATTGAGAACACTGGTCTAGGGCGAGACTTCTATATCTTCAATTATTTTGACTATGAAGTATATGAGGCTCTTCTTCTGAATGACAGTGAAAGAAAAGTGATGCTCAACTGTTTTGCAAACATTGAAGCGGAGCTCCGCACAGAAAATGACGAACTGACAGGACATATGCTTCGTCTTCAGATAGGCCAGATGCTGTCCTATTGCCGTCGATACTATGACAGGCAGTTTGACACAAAGCAGCTGAGGACATCTGACTTTATCAAGAAGCTGGAGAAGCTTCTTGATGGATACTATGCTGCTGGCAGTGAACTTCCAAGGGAATACGGCGTGCCTAGCGTTGCATGGTGCTCAGGACAGTTTCATCTGTCACCGAACTATTTCGGGAACCTGGTTAAGAAGGAGGCGCATATCTCTGCGCTGGAGTTCATCCACAACAAGATAGTAGAGAAGGCGAAGTCTCTTCTTATAGAACCTGACAAGTCAGTAGATCAAATAGCGGATCAGTTGGGGTTTGCATACGCAAATCACTTCACCAGACTGTTTAAGAAAGTGACAGGAGTTTCACCGACAGCCTTTAGAAAAAGAGACACTATCTAAGCGATATAATCAACCTAGCACAGGATTAGGATTATCGAAATGATAAAGAGTATTCCTACAGCGATAATAAAAGACAGCAGATTATCTTTCTGATTCTTTGCACTAGTAGTTCTTTTTGTAGAATTAGTCTTAGGAGTTCCCTTTATGCTGACGTGCTGTTTGGTTGAAGAAATGGACTCTTTGCCAGGGATTCTTCCAGCCTGAAGCTCAGCGATCAAATAGTCAATATGCGCTTCCATGACATCGAGAGGATTGTCTTCTACAGCGTCATCTATATAGTCCTCTTCCTCAATGTAATCCTCCGGAATCTCTTCAGGATGTGCTAAATAATACTCTTCTACTGTTTGATCTTCGTAGTCTTCAATTATTTCAGGGCCAAGGAACCCTTCGTCGTAGTCGTAATCTTCCATATCCTTTTTCCTAATTAATTGTTGCAAAGATATTTCTACTGTGTGCCAAATTTTAGCACATAGACTACAAATTTCAAAACATTAAGAGAATGAGGCGATTAATCCGAGGATAACTAGAATTATAAAGGCAATACCAGCTATCAGAGATTCTGTTGTGCCTCTAATGTCACGCTCAGGACGTCTCTGGAATCTTCTTCTGCTAGTCCGCGGTTCTTCTTCCAAATCTCCACCAGTCGGATCGACTCCTGTTGATAGGTATTCTTCCATTGCCTCGTCTTGTCTATCGTCTTCCATAGTTGATCTTATTTGATGTAACACTTGATTATTCTGACATCTTCAACGGGTCTGTCATTCTCGTCAGTCTGAACCTTCTGGATAGCGTCAACTACATCCATCCCTTCGAGGACTTCCCCAAATACGGTATACTGGCCATCAAGGTGAGGACATCCTCCTTCTGTCATATAAGTTTGAATCATCTTTTCCGTGAGCTTGACTTTGCCTCCAGTTCTGGAGTCAAGCCTTTCCTGCATGGCTGCAATGCCTTCTTCATCAAATATATTTCCCCAAGTGATGTAGAACTGCATAGCGGAGCTTGCCTGCTCAGGATTGACATCATCACTTTCTCTAGCAGCTGCCAGCATGCCTCTTTTATGATATATGCCATCCTCGAGCCTGAACTCAGCAGGAACTGTGTATGGTCTGTCTCCTTCCCCAAGGAAAGCACCAGGCTCAGCGTTCTTTGAGTCAGGATCTCCTCCCTGAATCATGAAATCCTCTATTACTCTATGGAATAGAAGACTGTCATATGCATGCTCCTTGACAAGAGACAGGAAGTTGTCCCTATGTAGGGGAGTCTCGTCTAACAGGCGTAGAACAATGTTTCCCATGGTCGTTTCCATAACGACCTCATTAGAAACAGGCTCAGCGGAAGACTTGCTTCTGTTTCCTTTACATGAACATACTAATAGTGAAGCAGCGATAAGGGAGAGGATAATGATTCTTTTCATGGGATATTTTATTTGGCCAAATTTTACAACGACTAAGTTACTCAATTGAAAAATTATCTCAAAAAAGTGATTTTCTTTGTAGTAAATCCACATGCTCGTAGTCTAAAGGGTAAAAAACAAATGAAAAGATGATGGACGAGAAAGAAATACAGTTCTCCAAAATGGTTAGAGAACACAAGAGCACAATATATACAGTGTGCTACATGTTCTCCAAAGATACGGATGAGGTTGCTGACCTCTTCCAGAACATACTGATCAAGTTATGGAATGGTTATGATTCATTCCGTGGAGAGTCTTCAGCAAAGACGTGGATTTATCGCATTGCACTTAATACATGTATAAGTGCAGACAGGAAGCAGAAGCGTCAGGGAGAAAAAGTTCCTCTTACGATGGATATTGATCCATTTGCAGATACGAACGATAATGCTCTTCAGGTGAAGGCTCTTTACGACCGAATCAACAAACTGGGTCTGATAGACAGAAGTATCATACTTCTTTGGCTCGAGGCAATGAGTTATGATGAAATCGGTCAGATCGTCGGAATCTCAGCTAAGAACGTATCGGTAAAGCTCGTCCGCATCAAGGAACAGTTAATGAAGATGTAGAACCCTCAAACTTTTAGCAAAATGGATAACAATACTATTAATAATATGGAAGAACTTGAACAGCTCAGAAGTCAGTTCCAGATGATGAAGGAACAGCTTGACAAGCAGGAGATTATCTCAGACAGACTTCTTCGTCAGACATTCAAGTCAAAGGTAAAGAGCATAAATTCGGTCAGGACCTTTTCTTTCATCTGTGCGATTTTTGTGATTGGCGTAGCTCCTTTCGCATTTCACTTTAACCCTGTTGTAAACGCATCTTGGGCATTCATTATAGGAACTGATGTGTTCATGTCATATTGCGTGTATCTGACTTACAGAATGCATAAGCAGATGACTCTGTCAGCAGCTGATTCAAACCTTCTTGAGTTCGCAGAGACTGCAAAGAAGATGAAGAAAGACTATCAGGATTATTTGAAGTACACTTTTCCTCTAGCTGCGGTATGGGTCCTGTGGCTTATATATGAGATATTCAAAAACACAGAAGATATTAGAGCTGCAATTGGCACCGTAATAGCTATGTTTATTGGAGGCACTATCGGTGGCATTATCGGACTCAGACAGAATAAGAAGGTCATAGCTGAATGCCAGAGCATAATAGACGAAATCCAGGGAGAATAGCCCTGGATTCCGCTTCTGAAACTAGTAGCAGGATTACCGCTACTTATGTATGACCCTCATTATATTTAGCTGGAGTGCCTGGAGTTTGTTCTTCGGGTATTCCTTTTTCAATGTTGAGCCTGACTGAGATATCTAATTATGAAGAAGGTAATAAATCTCTGAACAAATCTTGAAGTTTGAATCTCTGCAGTTTCTCCATTCGTGTGCGAGGAAGCTCTCCATCATGAATCACGAAGCGTGCAAGTTTCTTGTACTGAGCTACAGATTCATTGTATTTGGAAATCACCTCAGCACGAACCATTTCGAGAAGTTCTGTAGCCGATTTGTTTTCTTTAACCTCATCAGTAGGGACTACGATTGCCACGAGTTTGTCGTCAGCAAAGGTGACAGCAGCTTCCTTGACTATTGAATAGTGTTCCAGCTTCTCTTCAAGTTCGTTTGGATTTACGTTCTTGCCGTTTGACAGAATAATAATCTCTTTCCTGCGTCCGGTGATTGTAATTCGACCATCCTTGTCAATTGATCCAAGGTCTCCAGTGTGCAGGAATCCATCCTTGTCAATGACATTTGCTGTTTCTTCAGGACGTCCGTAGTAGCCTTGCATTACGTTGATACCACGTGCACATATTTCACCGTCAATAATCTGTACTTCGCAGCCATGAATGGCTTTGCCAACGCAGCCAGGACGTATGTCACCCGGACGGGTGAAAGCAATCATAGGTGCGGCCTCTGTCATTCCATAGCCCTCAAGGACATCTAGTCCAAGAGTCTTCAGGCCGATGGCAGTGTCCCTGTCCAACGCAGCACCACCGCTCACTAGATAGTCAATCTTGCCTCCCATCTTTTTGCGTACTGAGCTGAAAACAATGCGGGAAAGCGCTCTGCACTGCAGAAATTCGCATATCTTATATAGAGATCTGGTAATTGCATTTGCATCAATCTTGGATCTTATTCCACGATAGAGCATCTGCCATAGACGTGGAACACCTATCATGATTCCGACCTGTCCGTTCTGAAGGCTTTCCATGATCCTAGGACCGGAAAGTGATGGGCATATCGCCACTCCGCCTCCGCACACAAAAGGCATGACGCATGTGCCAACCAGTGGAAGAACGTGATGAAGAGGGAGAAGTATCAGAGTTCTGCGGTCCTCATTGAAAATAGGAGCGTATTTAGAGACAGCCTCGACATTGGCGATGACATTGCCGAATGTAAGCATCACACCCTTAGGTGATCCGGTTGTGCCAGAAGTGTAGCATATCAAACAAGTGTCCTGCATACATGTGCCAATCTTTGCAGGCTCTACATTGTCGAACGAAGCGTTTTCACACTCATCGATATTGTAGATGGCAATGCTTACAGATGCCTTTTCCAAAGCCTGGTCTAGTAGAGTTCGTCTGCTGCTACTTACCAATACAGCCGATGGCTTGCAGTCCTTTATTATATAAACGACATCATCGACAGTGCTTGAAGCATCTACAGGGACAACAATTCCTTTGCGTGTCCATATACTGTATAATGAGTAGATCCATCCTTCACGGTTCTCGCTGAATATTAGTACTCGATCTTTCTCGTTGATGTCAAGCATGTCTGCAAAAACAGTTACATGCTGGAGCATCTGCTTGAAAGTGACACGGGCTTTGCCGTTAATGATGGCAATTCTTTCAGAAGCTGTAATCATTGTGCTATGGTTTTTGTTTTTTACGGCGGCAAATTTACATCCCAGGCCATGAAATGGGAAATATATGGGTTTTAAGGTATGAAATATGGTATTAAACATCAATTTGACGGGAAAAATCCTAAATTTGTGGGATGAAAATCCACTAAGCAGTATTTCGTACCATGCCAAAATATTTCCCGATTGAGCAGTTTTCAGGCTTTAGATTCGTGGTAGGACGCAATTTTATGACCCAGGCGGCCTATATGATAGTAGTCCCTCTGTTCTTTTTCGTCTTTAGCCTGATCTACAATCCTTTTGACATACAGCAGTATTATGAGGTTGCAATTCTAGGCCCCAGTTTCAGCATTCTGATGCTCACCTGCATCATTCTTTTGAGCCTGACCATAACAAGAACGATCCTTTCATTTGTTGTCAAGAAGATGGAAATCAGCAGGTGGTATTATCTTGCGTGGTGTGCAGCAGAGGTGTTCGTGATATCGGCATTCATGGCTCTTTACACCGTTCTTATCAGACAGACACCTGACGACTATCTCAACACTCTTGTCACTTGCATGCAGTATTGTTTCCTGATTCTGGTTCATCCGTACTTATTTATTCTCCTGGTGAGGACAATCATGAGCAAGAACGAGGAAATTGACATTCTGAAAACTCCAAGAGAGAGCAATCTGATGCGTTTCTATGATGAACATAAGCGTCTCAAACTGACAATCTCTCCTTCTTCAATCCAGTTCGTGCGTAGTGATTTCAATTATGTGATAATTCACTATTTCGAGAATGGAAAAGCTAAGGAGTATCAGTTACGCTGTTCTATGAAAAGCATTGAAGAGGCTTCTGACGGCAAGAATCTTGTGCGCTGTCACCGTTCATATTTCGTTAACCCAGAGCATGTGAAAGTGCTCAGAAAAGACAAGGAGGGATTTATTTTTGCAGAACTGGACATTCCGGAGCTGCCACCTATCCCTGTCAGCAAATCTTATTATAAATCCTTCTCCGCTTTGTTGTAGGAGAAGAAGATCATAATGGTGTAGCAGTTTGCGGTCCTGGTTGTGTGACTAGGACTTTATGGCTATTTCAGTTGGAGGTGTAATGTCAGTTCTAGATGGGAAAATGTTACTTTCCTTTGTCCCCTGACTTGATAAGTGTATATATTCTGACAGCCATTATAATAACGCAGAGTACTAGGATACACCAATCGACTGTATTGGCGTAGTGATTTAGAATTCTGTAGCCAATAGCACCAACGGCAAAGCCAGTAATGGCATCAAGTATGCCAATGAGTATTTTTTTCTTCATGTTGTGAGAGCAATTATTTCTCAAGTTCGTTTTCTTCTACCGGAATGAATCTTGGTCCTTTGTATCCATCCCTTTCAATGTCGGAAAAGAACATATCCTTGGGACGGACCCAGTATTCTTTGTCCCCGTACATGGCCTGGTATATAACCAGTTCGTTGTCAGGATTCTCGCTATCTTTTGCAATCGTGACGAATTTGTATAAACCTCCTTTGAAGTGGCGGTAGTACTTAGCTGTTTCCATATTCCAAAAATAGTCATAATCCGGAACTTTATCCTTAATTTTGTGTATGAGAATTGAGGAAGCTATAGTGTATTGCCTGGCTGATTGCGGATATGGTCTGACAACCGATAGAATCGCGCAGATGATAAACGCAAAAAGACTTCATGTCCGAAAGGATGGAAACCCTGTCACAAGTGCTCAGGTATATGCTGTTATCATGCGTTTTCCTGAGACTTTCGTGAAATCGGAAGGAAGAATAAGACTTTTAATTTAAGATAGAATGAACGAGACAATAAAGAATATGCTTGATAGACGCTCGGTTAAGGCGTACAAGAGTGATGTATATCCGACAGATGAGCAAATAGCAGAAATCTGCAATGCTGGTATCTGGGCTCCTAGTGGAATGGGTTATCAAAACCCGATTATTATCGCTGTAACAAATAAGGAACTGAGAGACAAGCTCTCCAAGATGAATGCAGCCGTTATGGGACAAACTGATATGGACCCGTTTTATGGTGCTCCTGTTGTCCTTATTGTGCTTTGTAAGAAGTGGCCAAATGCGGTATATGATGGATCTCTTGTTATGGCTAATCTTATGCTTGCGGCTCACTCAATGGGTATTGACTCCTGTTGGATTCATAGGGCAAAGGAGGAGTTCGAGTCAGAGGAAGGTTTGGCTATTTTGAAGGAACTTGGCATAGAAGGAGAGTACGAGGGAATTGGCCATTGTATACTTGGCTATGCTGCATCCGAGAAGCCGGCTCCAAAGCCTCGTAAAGAAGGAAGAGTCTTCTGGATCAGATAGACTTTTGGCGAGTTTTAGAATACTTGTAAGGGGAGAAGTACGGACTGTGCTCTCCCTTTTTTCGCAATTAATGGCTGATAAGGTTGTTTCCCTTATACATCTTACATTTGAGTTTTGATTTGTAGGATAGATTGTTGTAATTTTGTGTAGTGTCTGAAATATAGATGAATATAATTCTTTATCATCTATCCCATTCTATTGGGACCTTCCTTCTAGGTATATTCAGACCAGTCATATATTATTAATTTCTAAAACTAATGTGATATGGCTACAAAATTCTATTTATGTAAGTCTTGTGGGAACCTTATCGTAAAAGTTCTCGACAGTGGAGTAACTCCTGTTTGTTGTGGTAGCGACATGATGGAGCTTATTCCTGGTGTATCTGATGGTGCTGGCGAAAAGCACATTCCAGTAGTAGAAAGAATTGATGATTCAACCATCAAGGTAAAAGTGGGTGCAGTGCCTCATCCTATGGTACCTGCTCACCACATCACTTTTATCTATCTCGAAACTGAAAATGGAGGTCAGCTTAAGAAACTAGATCCAGAAGGAACTCCTGAGGCAGTTTTCAATTGCAGCGAGGACAAACCGGTTGCAGTTTATGAGTATTGCAATCTCCATGGTTTGTGGAAAACTGAGCTATAGGAACTATTTTGGATAGTTAAAACTAGAAAGGGTCAGGTAGGAGATTTACTCCTATCGACCCTTTATTCAGTTTTATAATATTAAGCCGAGAATACCCAGTATCTTTAGTTTGTGGGTAGTTCACAAAGCAGCTGTATATCTGTATGGAATACTGTTGTTACTTTTTCTCTTTTAATAGTTTGATTGCAGGGAGCATTGATGCTGGCTCATTCCACTTGATTTTGTTTTCTTTCAGGAATGCATTTGCCACATCTTTTCCTACTGTTTCTGTGAAGTCTTTCTTTGTTGCAGGGATTAGGTATCCATTGACAAAGAAGTAGATTTTGGTCTCAACGTCCAGATAAGAGCCATACGCTGCTTCTATAGCAGCTTCTGCAATTTTAGAGTGAAGAAGACTTGTTCCGAATGCCAATGTTGCTGTCAGGTCGAAATTTGATGCAGCATTGGTAGATGAAGTCATTCCGAATCCTATGTCTACACCATCCTCACCAGCCTTGATGGTTTGTGATTTGACAATCATTCCATCAGGCGTGTCAACAAGAACCTCCATGAGGTAGTTGTTGATAGGGATGAATATCCTTTCTCCGAATTCAACCTTTGCTATAGAACCTGTTCTTAACTGGAGTATGGTTCCATCGTCAAGGAAATGGAGAGATCCGTCATCTACACAAATATTAGCTTCAACGTTGCTGGTTCCATTTGTTGTCAAGTGATGAATAACTACAGGTGTAAACTTCTCAAAGATGTAAGGCCACTTGTTAGTTGGCTTATATGAAGACTGAGCACTGCATATGATACTTATGCAAAATGAACAAGCGAATAATAATAACCTGAGTCCTTTCATATCAGTAGAATTTTATTTGTCTGGTACAGAATGTTTAATGATGTTGAATGTAAATATGCAACTATACAAATTTACTTTAAAGTTCCCACTAGACTCTGGGTTATACTATCGAAGACTGCTAAATTCGTACAACCTTGACTATCTGAGTTTTTCAAACTTTTGTACTAATAATTCATAAATCGCTGAAAATAA
>JAKSJT010000329.1 GCA_024402125.1 Bacteroidales bacterium | reverse complement strand
TCTGTGGCTTTGGATATGCAGCGACGTTCCAAGCGGAAAGGTCATCTGATCCTGCTACGAGTGTAGCGGCATACTTGATGGCATCTTCGAGTGTTCCAATCTGGTCAACAAGACCAATGCGAAGACCCTCAGCACCTGTCCATACTCTACCCTGAGCGATGTCATCCACATAAGATGGCTCAAGACTTCTTCCTTCTGATACGACATTAACGAACTGACCGTAGATATCCTCTACGCTTGCCTGCATGTAGTCGAGCTCGTCCTTGTCAAGAGGTCTCATAAGAGAGTACATGTCTGTGTGCTTGTGTGAGTTCACAGCAGTAACTGTCACATGGGCGAGATCCTTCACTGTCTTGCTCACATCTGGAATCATACTGAACACACCGATTGAACCAGTAAGGGTAGTTGCATCAGCGAAGATCTTGTCACAGCTGTTTGAAATCCAGTATCCACCTGAAGCTGCGTAGCTACCATAAGAAGCAATGACTGGCTTCTCCTTTCTCATAAGGTCAATCTCTGCCTTGATCTTGTCAGAGGCGATTACGCTTCCACCAGGAGAATTGACTCTGAGGACAACAGCCTTGACGTTCTCATCTGCTCTAACCTTAGCGATCTGGGAAGCGAAGTAATCACCTGCAACTTCCTGCTTAGAGTTACCGTCAACGATTTCACCATTAGCGTAGATTACAGCAATCTTCTGCTTAGCCTTGATGTTGTCAGTAACCTTTACAGTAACATAGTCGGCGAAGTTGATGAACTTCACATCCTCGTATTTTGGAGCAACGGCAAGAGCTGCGATTCTCTCCTTAAGTTCTTCCTTGGTTACGAGAAGGTCAACGAGTTTATTGTTGAGGAAGTCCTCAGGGGAGTTGAGCTTGAGGTCATTGAGCATGGCATCAAGTGCCTCGCCTGTAATCTCACGGCTGGCACAGATATCCTCTCTGAGCTTGCTCCAGATAGATGTGATCATTTCTGTGTTCTGTTCCATGTTCTCTGGGCTTGCCTGGTTCTTTATGTACATCTCACCAGCTGACTTGTATTTTCCGTGACGGATGAGCTGCACATTGACACCAAGTTTGTCGAGAATGTCCTTAAGGAAGTAAAGAGTACCGCCTACACCAACGAAAGTTGGGTTTCCGCCATGGTGAGAAGTCATGTAGATCTTGTCAGAAACGGAAGCAAGGTAGTATCCACCTGTTGAAGGACTTTCAACATATGATACGATAGCCTTTCCGTGCTGTCTGAAGTTAGCGAGGGCAACTCTGAACTCTTCAAGGCTTGAGATGTCTGAAGCCATATTGTCAGTTCTAAGGAAAAGGAACTTGACTGATGGGTCAGTTGAAGCTGCGTTAAGAGCTCTGACGGCATCATAGATACCAATTGTCTTAGCTGGACCTGATGCACCTGCAATTAGGGAAGTCACATCGGGGATGGAGCTGGATTCGGTGGTCTGCTCGCCGATAGTGAATGCGGACATGTCCACATTGAGTACTCCGCTTCTAGGGAGAACAGGAGTGCTGCTTCCTGCTGCTGCGATAGCACCAATGAATGCTGACAGGAGCATGAATCCAATGATTGTTGTGACGAAAATGCCGCAAACTACGGCAAGAGTCATCTTTACGAATTGTTTCATTATCGTTCGTTGTTTATTTTTGATTTAGTAAAAGATTGTTTTCCATATAGACACAATTTGTGCCGAAAAACTACACCTTTTATATATACGGGGACAAAGATACTTTGTTAGTCTGTTTTTTCAATGAAAAGATACTCAGAATCAATCACTAATTGTCTTGCTAGATTGCATGTGAAGACGAACAAACCACTTAACTTGCCCGTAATTAAGTTATTTATTGTTACCTTTGCTTGATTAAATTGTTTATCTATGGCACAGAAACCATCAATTCCTAAGGGAACTAGAGATTTCGGTCAGCAGGAAATGGCCGAAAGAAATTATATATTCGATACAATCAAGAGCGTATTCCGCACATACGGATATCAGCAGATTGAGACTCCTGCTCAGGAGAACCTATCCACTCTGCTTGGTAAGTATGGCGACGAAGGAGACAAGCTCCTTTTCCGTATCCTTAACTCAGGTGATGCCTTCTCAGGCATCAACTATGATGACTACAAGGTAGAAGGAGAGGAGAAGAGCTATAACAGCAAGGCACTCTCACTCAAGGTATGTGAGAAGGGTCTTCGTTATGACCTAACAGTACCGTTCGCCCGTTACGTGGTTCAGCACCAGAATGAGATTTCATTCCCATTCAAGAGATTCCAGATTCAGCCAGTATGGAGAGCTGATAGACCACAGAAGGGTAGATACAGAGAGTTCTATCAGTGTGATGTCGATGTGATCGGCTCGAAGTCGCAGGTAAACGAGCTTGAACTCGTTCAGATTGTAGACAGAGTATTCCACCTGCTTGATGTCAATGTTCTTATCAAGATCAATAACAGAAAGGTATTGACAGGTTTTGCAGAAATCTGCGGATTCCCAGATAAGGTGGTTGATATCACAGTTGCAATTGATAAGCTTGACAAGGTCGGTCTTGAGGCAGTTGAGGCCGAGATGAAGGAGAAGGGACTCACTGATCAGGCAGTATCTGTAATTGAACCAATTCTTACACTCTCAGGAACAACAGCTGAGAAGATTGCAACAATGAGAACCCTCATGAACGGTGGCTCGGCATCTGGTATTGTATCGGAGGCAGGTCTTAAGGGTCTCGATGAACTTGAGGAGCTCTTCGGATTCATTGAGGCGGCTGGAATTCAGACAAGTGTTGAGATTGACCTTTCTCTCGCAAGAGGACTCAACTACTACACAGGAGCGATCTTCGAGGTTAAGGCACTTGACTGGCCAATCGGTAGTATCTGTGGTGGTGGACGCTATGACAACCTTACAGGAATCTTCGGTCTTGCTGATATGTCAGGAGTTGGTATCTCATTTGGTGCCGACAGAATCTATGACGTAATCAAGGGCCTTGACAAGTTCCCTAAGGATCTTAAGTCAGCTACAAAGATTCTCTTCGCTAATATGGGAGACAAGGAACTTCGTTATGTACTTCCAGTCGCTAAGGCTCTTCGTGAGAGCGGAGTTGCAGTTGAGGTATATCCTGATTCTGCAAAGCTCAAGAAGCAGTTCGACTACGCTGACAAGAAGTCAATCCCGTTCCTCTCTATCAATGGAGAGAATGAGCTTAATGAGGGTATCGTGAATATTAAGAACCTTGCATCAGGTGAGCAGAAGACATTCGCAAAGGATGATGTTGCTGGAATTATAGAGTTCCTTGCATAGTAATTGAATAGAGATTACATCGATAATCTAAAAAATAAGGGCTGTTGTGAATGACAATGGCCCTTTTTTATGCAAAAACTGAATAAAAATCACAAATTCTATTGCAATATCAAAAAATATTGCTACCTTTGCATTCCCAACATCGCGGGATAGAGCAGTTGGTAGCTCGTCGGGCTCATAACCCGGAGGCCGGAGGTTCGAGTCCTTCTCCCGCTACTAAGTAACATATATATCAGCCTTCTGGATACGAAGGAAGTGCTTGAAAATCAATCATATAGCTGTCATCCACTGCGTTGGGTGGCTTTTTTGTTTTAGGCCTTGTCCCCCCGTTTGTCCCCCCAAGGCACATTCATCGTCGCATTTCGTGTTATTTGATTGCTAATGTAACTCAAATCTTCGGAAGCACAAAATTCTAGATTTGTATACTATCAAGCAGTTTTGCCACCGTTTTCTTGCTGGCTCTGGTAGAAAAATGTGTCCTCTTCAGGAAATCCTTGATATCGTCCGGAGTATAGAGATAGGTATTGTCTACCCTTGAAAAAGAAATTAGACCGAGTTCTCTCCATTTCTTGAGAGTCGCTGTAGTGATGCCGAGAAGTTCGGCTGCCTGGA
>JAKSJT010000328.1 GCA_024402125.1 Bacteroidales bacterium | reverse complement strand
GTTTATACCTATATAATATATTATTGCTATCTTGTACTAAATGAGAATCACGAAGATAATATCATCTCTATTGTTTGTTCTGCTAATAACAATCCTGCCTTCATATGGGCAGAGTTATCAGCAGCATTCTTTGTCTTCTCATCCAAGGTTATTTCTCTCAAGCGAAGATTTCAGTTCTATTGAGTCAGCTTCAAGATCAGACCGTACAGTAAGAACTCTACATAGTCTTATTATGCAAAGAGCTGAAACTATTGGCCTTTCTGCTTCCCCTATCGAATATCGTTTTGATGCAAGTGGAAGGAGGCTCCTTCATAGATCTAGAGATGCTCTTCAAAGAATAAGTCTCTGTGCCTATGCTTATAACGTCACAGGAGAGGATAAGTATCTCAATCATGCAATAGCAGATCTCAGCACTGTTTGTTCATTCCCCTCATGGAACGCAGAAAATCATTTCCTTGATGCAGGAGAGATGTCTCTTGCCGTGGCTATCGGATATGACTGGCTTTATGATAACATACCATCCGAATTAAAGCAGACTATCGTAAGAACAATAGATAAGTATGCTTTTAAGCCGGCCGCTGATCCGGATGTGGCTTGGTTCTATTATTCGGAGGGAAACTGGAATCAGGTATGTAATGCTGGTCTTGTTGCTGGTGCCCTCGCAACCTATGAGGCTTGTGATACGGTAGCTCAGAGAATTATTTCTGATGCGGTTTCGACTAACCGTCGAATCATGGAGAAAGTCTATTCTCCTTATGGTTGCTATTCGGAAGGCCCGGGTTATTGGCTATATGGCAATATGTTCCAGGTTATCCTTTTGTCAGAACTCGAATCAGCTCTAGGTACAGACTTTAACCTCAGTGAGATCGAAGGTTTTGATAAGACTTCTTTGTACAAGCAGTTTACTTATAGGCCAACAGGTAAGTCGTTCAATTACTCGGATAATCACGATAAGTTGACACCGTCATATCCTTTGTGGTATTTTGCGGATAGGTTCACAAATCCATCTTTGTTGGATTCTGAATTACTTCAGCTTTATTCTGGTAGCTACACTTCGCCAGAGGAAGTAAGGGTTCTTCCTATTCTTATGAGATATGCTCTGCATCTTAAAAAATCAAATACGAATGCGGACAGAGGACATATCTATTCGAGTGATGGAGATACTCCAATAGTTATGGTTAGGGGTAACTGGAAGTCTAATAAGAAAGACTTCTACTTGGGTATCAAAGGTGGATCCCCAACAGGTAGCCATACCCATATGGATGGCGGTAGCTTTGTGTACGATGCCTTTGGAAAGACTTGGGCAATGGATATGGGCCGTCAGGAGTATGCTGACCTTGAGCTCATCTGTAACGCTAAGGGAGGAGATTTCTGGAGTGTTGCTTCGGAATCCCTAAGGTGGAGATTTCTAAAAATGAACAATAGGGGTCATAATACTATTACCATCAATGATAAGGACTTTCTGGTTAAAGGTAAGGCTGAACTTGTCGAGACTATAGATGATGGAGATTGTTGGGGAGGTGTTATGGACTTGTCGTCTTTATATGGTGATCAGGTGAAGTCTGCAATTAGACGACTAGTGATATCAAAGGATGGAACGCTTACAGTTGTAGACACAATAGAGGCGGGCGGCAGCGTGGATGCGAATATCAGATGGTCTTTTGTTACTCCAGCGACCCCTACTGTTAGTCATGACAGAATCGTTCTTAATAATGATGGTGTTAAAATGTCGCTCAAGACTGATTCCAACGCATCTGTCACATACGAAATGTTCTCCTCTGATCCGTCTGATTATCACTGGGTGGTGTCTGATGAAGAGGCCAAGAATCCTGGCATTTCAATTTGTGGATTTACAGCAAGGGTAGAAAAAGGAAAAACGGCCGTTTTCAAGACCGTTCTTAAAAAGCTATAATCTTTCTTTGATATTGTACTTGTTTCTTTCCGAAGAATTTCTGGAAACGAGTTCGCAGATAAATCCTGCAAGGAATAGCATTACTCCGATGATGACGGCAACGAGAGCCAGATAGAATAGAGGCTGATCGGTAACTGCTCTAAAGTGAACTCCGCTTGCCTGATGGATTAGTTTTGCGATGATTATCCATACTGCCATGATTCCACCGGCAAGGAACATGAGAATTCCAGTGAATCCGAAGAAGTGCATAGGCTTCTTTCCGAAAGTGCTGAGGAACCAGAGAGACAGAAGATCCAGGAATCCGTTCACAAATCTTTCAAGACCGAACTTGCTGACTCCATATTTTCTCTTCTGGTGATGAACAGGTTTTTCTGTGATTTTCTCATAACCTGCATTCTTTGCAAGGTATGGGATATATCTGTGCATCTCTCCATACACCTCGATATCTTTTACAACTTCATTCTTGTAGGCCTTGAGACCACAGTTCATGTCATGAAGCTTGATACCTGTTATCCATCTTGCTGTAGCGTTGTAGAGCTTTGAAGGGAGGTTCTTTGTGAGTTTGTTGTCCTGACGTTTCTGCTTCCAGCCGGATACGACATCATATCCCTGCTCAACTACCATCTTGTACATTTCTGGAATCTCCTCAGGAGAGTCCTGAAGGTCTGCATCCATTGTGAATACAACCCTTCCTTCTGCTTCTGCGAAACCATGATAGAGGGCTGCGGATTTTCCGTAGTTACGTCTGAACTGAATGCCTCTGATAGCGGGGTATGTCTTTGACAAGTCCTTGATAACATTCCATGAACCATCTCGGCTACCATCGTCAATCATGATAACCTCATATGAGTATCCTTCTCTCTTTACAACCTGGTCTATCCATGAGATAAGTTCAGGAAGAGACTCTTCTTCGTTGAAAAGGGGAATGATGATTGAGAGATCTTTTGAGTAAGTCATAGCCGAATCTTCTAGTTGTTATTTGAACCGAATCCCTCAAACGGATCTCTAGCTGGAATGTTCTTAGAGAGGAATGCGGAAAGGATGATTCCGTAAAGAGAACACCAGATAAAGTTTGAGAAGAAAGACATTGATGGGAAATTCTCCGTTAAGTTTTCCATGACCTGCATGCTGTTTGAATCTAGCATACCAGCATATGACTGTGTCACTGCGTCAAGCTGTGCTTCAAAGATGTCTGGCGAAATGATAGTTAGATTAGCGAGGTGGACTGCAGAATAGAGCAAAGCAGAGCAAAGTGCTATGAACATTCCGAGACGGAAAGTGTCTTTGTTGGTCACATTGGTGTAATCCTTTGTCAGTTCGATCATGAAGTACTTCATGAGCCAGTAGCAAAGGTACAGCTTAGCAGCCCAGAGAGCCATGGAAAAAACATTTACAATGAAGATTACTCCAGCTGAAGACGATAGTCCAGAGAGTAACTGTACAATGAACATATATGCAACTGATACTCCACCTAAAGCCAAACCTGCTTTTGAGGCCTCATTAAGTATTGCACTTCCGTTGATTTCCTTTTCCATATGCGTGTCCGCTGAGAGTAATATGCTGTTGATTTGTGGTAAACAAGCCATGAAAGGTTTGCTTCACAAAAGTAATAAAATTATGAAAAAATACCTACCTTTGCAGACTTGACTAATAATATGGCTAATCAAGTTTAAGTACTTGGTTTGTAAATACTGGTTAGTCCAATTTAATTTTTAGTATTTAAAACAGTTATGATTAACATTACATTTCCCGATGGTAGCGTAAGAGCTTACGAAAGCGGAGTAACAGGCTACGAAATCGCTCAGAGCATCAGCCCAAGACTTGCAGCAGAGGTACTTGCTGTAGCAGTTAAGCCAGCTGGTGACACAACAATAGGTAAGGGTCAGGTTAGAGACCTCAATCGTCCAATTACAGAAGACGCGACAATCACACTCTTGAAGTGGGAAGACGAAGAAGGTAAGAAGGTATTCTGGCACTCTTCATCACACCTTATGGCAGAAGCT
>JAKSJT010000327.1 GCA_024402125.1 Bacteroidales bacterium | reverse complement strand
ATAGAATAATAATCAGATAAATGGGTAAATACGTTTTTGATAAAAAGCAGATCAAGTTCAGGAAAGTGACGGATTCCGTGGGGAATATCGTCAAGACTGTCTTGGGCTATTTTATCACAACTGTTACTCTGTCAATTGTTTATTATGCTATTTTCTGCAGTGCTATCAGTACTGATTCGGAGAGACGTTTGAGAAAGGAAAATCGACTTTATAAGAAGACTTACGCTGAGATGGTTCGCAAGCAGAATCTTATCGCAGATGTTATTTCTGGACTTGAGAATAAGGACAACGTAATCTACGAAGAAGTATTCCATACAACAGCTCCAAATCTTTATTCGTTACAAGGTGAAGACTTCCTTGCAAGCTCGGACTCAATACCAGACGAAGATATTGTTAACTATACCGCAGCCAAGGTCAAAAAGCTGGAAGAAACATCTTCAACAATAGAGGAGAACTTTAAGGCTATCGAGGCGGTTCTCAAGTCAAAGGGTTCTGTCATGCCACCTCTTAGTCTCCCGCTTGCAGATCTTTCCTATGTTCAGACAGGAGCATCAGTCGGCAAAAAAACAAACCCATTCTATAAAGTTGAGGTCGAACATGGAGGACTTGACTTTGTGGCTCCTCAGGGAGACGCTGTGGTTGCTTCGGCTGATGGAGTAGTGTCTTCAATAACCCTTTCTAGAAAAGGTCTTGGAAATGTTGTCGAAATAACCCACGAAGGTGGATTTGTGACTAGATATGCACATTTGTCGGATATAGTCGTCCGAAAAGGACAGACTGTGTCACGAGGAAAGAAGATAGGTTCTGTGGGAATTTCAGGAACATCATTCATCCCTCATCTTCATTATGAAGTCATTAAGGATGGAGTGAACCAGAATCCTGTTAATTACTTCTTTGCTTCGGTGTCTCCTAGGGAGTACGCTGAGATGATGTATATGTCCCTTTCAACCGGACAATCAATGGATTAATAACTCAAGCAAGATATGGATAAAATTCTTTACACAATCGGCGAGGTTGCCGAAATCCTTGGCGAAAACACATCGCTTGTAAGATTCTGGGCAAACAATTTCCCAAAGTTCTTGAAACCACAGCGAAACGCTAAGGGTAACAGATTGTTTACAAAGGATGATGTTGAGACTTTGAAGCAGATTCACCTGCTTGTCAAAGACCAGGGAATGACACTTGATGGTGCAGAAAAGAAACTTTCTTCTCAAAAGAAGAGTATAGATGAAAGAGTGAGGGTTTTGGATAGTCTTAAAGAGATTAGAGCTCAGCTAGACGAGGTTCGCAAATCATTGTAATTAACTAAAAAATTCATACCTTTGCCCTCTAATATCAAGTAATCGAAGATTAATAAAATAATATGGCTAAGAAAATCAAAAAAGTCGAAACTCCTATTGACCAGAGAGAAACCTTCGTTTCCCTCATGAAGAGCTTCGCAGATTCAGACATCAGTGTTGCAGAAAAGCTCGAAACCCTCTATGACCTCCAGCAGGCTGATAACGAGATTGACAAGCTTATGCAGAACAGAGGTGAACTTCCTACAGAGGTTGCTAACCTTGAAGAAGAGCTTGCTGAATTGCAGGAAAAGGCTGATTCAATCAATGACATGATTGAGGAGTTTACAAAGACTATTGCCAACAAGAAGCAGAGCATTATCGATTGCGACAATCAGATTGCAGCATACAAGAAGCAGCTTGAGTCTGTTGCAAACAGCCGCGAGTATGATTCAATCAACAAGGAAGTTGAGAACCAGGAGCTCGAGAGACTTATTGCTGAAAAGTGCATCAACGAGTCTAAGGTTGCTATTGCAAACGCAAAGGCTGATCTAGAGGACATCAAGGACCGTGCATCTATCCGTGAGGAGGACCTCGCAGCTAAGAAGGCAGAGCTTGAGTCTATCGTAGAGAGCACAGCTAAGCTTGAGGAGTCACTCGTTGCTAAGAGAGAGGCTTGCGCTGCTAAGATTGACGAGAGAACAATGAGCGCATACAATAGAATTAGAGCTAGCGTAAGCAATCACCTTGCTGTTGTTACAATCTACAATGGTGACTCTTGCGGAGGATGCTTTAACACTATTACTCCACAGAGACAGATTGATGTAGCATCTAACAAGAAGCTCATCATTTGCGAGCATTGTGGTAGAATTATCGTAAATCCGGATTTCGACCAGAAATAATTGAATCTGTATGCCTGACCAATCCGGAAAATATTCTAGGAAAAGGGACAAGGCACCGGATCTTGACACACTAGGGCTTGAGATGGGCAACAAACCACCTCAGGCTCTTGACGTTGAAAAGGCAGTCCTCGGTGCAATGCTGATAGAACCTTCCACTGTCGATCAGGCGATGGAGGAGCTTTCGGCAAACTGTTTCTATGACCCGCAGAACAGAATGATATTTGAGGCCATGTCCGAACTCGTTTCGGAACATGTGGCAGTTGATATCATTACAACAGCAACCAAGCTTCGTGAAAGGGGCAACCTTGAAAAGATAGGTGGTCCTGTTACTCTTGCTGACCTTTCTCAAAAGGTGGGTGCAGCAGCACACATGGAGTATTACGTAAGAATCCTTAAGCAGAAGACCATCCAGAGAGAGCTTATTACAGCATCATACGGAATCCTCAAGCAGTCATATGATGATTCTGTAAAGGTGGATGATCTTATCGATATGGCTCAGTCGAAGATTTTCGCGGCTATCCAGAACAATGTGAAGAAGGATGTCCAGGAAATCGGAGCTGTTATCAATACTGCGATGGATGAGATTACAAAGGCTCAGACCCAGGTTGGTCTTAGTGGAGTTCCATCAGGATTCCCAACATTGGACAAGACAACAATGGGATGGCAGCCTTCAGACCTTATCATCCTTGCTGCCCGTCCTTCAGTCGGTAAGACTGCGTTTGCTCTTAACCTTGCAAGAAATGCAGCTGTTGACCATAATATGCCAGTTGCGTTCTTCTCTTTGGAAATGTCCGCAATCCAGCTCGCCAAGCGTCTTATGACCTCTGAGTCCGGACTAAGTCCAGATAAGATCAAGGGTGGATCAAAGCTTGAGAGCCACGAGTGGGAGCAGCTTGAGTACAAGTTGAAGAACCTCTCAAAGGCACCTCTCTATATCGATGATACTCCTGGTATTCCTGTTATGGAGTTCAGAACCAAGGTTAAGAACCTTGTAAAGCAGAAAGGTGTAAGACTTGTGTTCGTGGATTACCTTCAGTTGATGCAGGGACCGGCAGAACTTAGAGGTATGCGTGAACAGGAGGTTGCAGCAATTTCCAGAACCCTCAAGGCTACAGCAAAGGAACTCAATGTTCCAATCATCTCACTTTCTCAGTTGTCTCGAAACTCAGTTCAGAGAAGCGGTGGAAACGGAAAGCCTCAGCTGTCCGATCTTCGTGAATCTGGATCAATCGAGCAGGATGCCGATATGGTAATCTTCATCCATAGACCTGATTACTTGGGCCTGGGAGAAACCAACGATGACAAGGAGAAGACACAGATTATCATCGCTAAGCACAGAAACGGAGCAACATTGGATATCGACATGCGCTTCAAGAGCGACCAGGTTCGCTTCTATGAGGTTGACGATACACTTCTTAGCTCAGGCACGGGTCTTGTAGAATCTGCAATTAACTCGGACATAGATCCTTTCGGTCAGGCTCCGAGTGATTTTGGCCCTAACTCTGATTTTGGTATTTAATGCATCATTTTATAGAAAAGGTTTTGATGACTATGGCACTTGTGCTTCTCCTACCAGTTTCGGTAGGGGCACAATCCGAGTCTCACTGTGTTCCTGTTAGAAATCTCAGTGAAAAGAACCTTGCCTTCAAGGCGGGTGAAAGCCTTGACTATGTTGTTCATTATCAATGGGGAGCAATTAATTCGGATGTTGCTAAGGCAACAGTCCGTCTAGATACTTTAA
>JAKSJT010000326.1 GCA_024402125.1 Bacteroidales bacterium | reverse complement strand
CGCGACCCCAACCTTGGCAAGGTTGTGCTCTACCAACTGAGCTATTTCCGCATATGTTCCGTTTGGGATTACAAAGGTACAAACATTTTTTGTCTTTGCAAACTTTTCGGAACTTTTTTATAAAATTTTTCTAAAATTAGACTTCGATAGCTGTGCTGAACTCCTTGAGGAATCTCATATCATTCTCGAAGTAGTGTCTAAGGTCATTAACCTGCCACTTAAGCATTGCAATTCTCTCAAGGCCCATTCCGAATGCGAATCCTGAATATTTCTTGCTGTCGATATTAGATGCCTCCAATACATTAGGGTCAACCATACCACAACCAAGGATCTCAAGCCAACCTGTACCCTTACAGATGTTACATCCCTCGCCATGGCAGATGTTACAGCTAACGTCAACCTCTGCAGATGGCTCTGTGAATGGGAAGTAAGATGGTCTCATACGGATCTTTGTTTCTGGTCCGAACATCTCTCTTGCGAAAAGAAGAATAGCCTGCTTAAGGTCTGCGAATGTTACATTCTCATCAATATAAAGACCCTCGAGCTGATGGAAGATACAGTGTGCTCTTGCTGAGATAGCCTCATTTCTGAATACACGACCTGGGCAAACAACACGAATTGGAAGATCCATCTTCTCCATTGCTCTTACCTGCACGCTTGAAGTATGTGTACGGAGAAGAAGCGGATTAAGATGACCAGAGCTTACAAAGAATGTGTCCTGCATATCACGGGCAGGATGGTTAGGTGGGAAGTTGAGAGCTTCGAATACATGATAGTCGTCCTCAATCTCCGGACCCTCGGCAACATCATATCCGAACTTACGGAAAATGTCAACGATCTCCTTTCTAACTATAGATACAGGATGACGTGAACCAAGTGAGAGAGGCTCTCCTGGCATTGTCAAATCCTGCTTTGGTCCCTCTGATGCTGAAGAAGTCTCTGCAGAAGCCTTAAGTTCTTCAATCTTAGCAGTTGCAGCCTGCTTAAGTTCATTAAGCTTCTTTCCGAATTCCTTCTTCATCTCTCTGTCGACGTTTCGGAATTCTTCGAAGAGCTTTGTTATTTCACCTTTTTTGCCGAGATAACGAACACGAGCCTCCTCTGCCTCCTTAGCAGTTGCAGCCTTGAGCGATTCAAGCTCAGCAAAGAGTTTTTCTATCTGTTCTTTCATGACGAGTAATTGTCGATTTTATTTCAAATGAATAACAAAGGTAATTATTTTTCAGCATTCTTGAGTTTAGCTGCAGCCTTTTCTGCCTGCTCTGCCCTCTTATCTCTTGCCTTTTTCTCTCTGGGTGCTCCTTGTTTGTGATATTTTGCCCATTGTTCTTCATTTAGTATCTTATGATAAGCATTGTAGATCTGCTCATACCATTTATCCTGAACCTGATAATAAAGGTCAAAGTTCTCAACTTTCTTTGAGCTTAGCTTCTGAAGCTCGTCCTGCATTGCCTGATAATCATGTGTCAGGATAGAGTCCACCTTGAACGACTGCCAATCTGCAAGGTCCAGCTGATTCTCCAATTTCTCAACCTGTGAATCAATTGCCTCAAACAGCGCCTTCTGCTGCTCTTCTGGAGACTTTGGTTTCTGGGCAGAAGCCAGAGCAGTAAAGCACACAAGGGCAATTATAGTTGTTATAAGCTTGCGAAGTTCCATACCTCTAAAATTTTGTGTAGATTTGCCAAGTGTTGCAAAAGTAATTAATTAATTGAAAATGTACAAAATCACTACAAAACCCGCATTGGCTGCGCTTGCTATTTTGGCATCATTGTCCATCAGTTCCAGCAAGGCTGACGCGTGTACAAATGTCATTATCACCAAAGGTGCAAGCAAGGACGGATCTTGCATGATAACATATGCCGCAGATTCCCACTCTCTTTACGGCGAGCTTTATTTCCACCCTGCTCAGGACTGGCCAGATGGAGCAAAATTAAAGATCTATGACTGGGACACAGGAAAATACAGAGGCGATATCCCTCAGGTTCCTCATACATACCAGACAATGGGTAACATGAATGAGTATCAGGTTATCATAGCAGAGACCACTTACGGCGGTAGAGAAGAACTCGTTGACAGACGTGGTATCATGGACTACGGTTCCCTTATATATATTGCACTTCAGAGAGCTAAAACAGCTAGAGAAGCAATTGATGTAATCGTAGACCTCGCAAACAAGTATGGATACGCTTCCGAAGGAGAGACATTCTCAATTGCCGACAAGAACGAGGCATGGGTAATGGATCTTATCGGAAAGGGGATGGCCCTTAAGAATGGTGTCAATACCCAGAAGGGTGTTGTCTGGGTTGCCAGAAGAGTTCCTGATGGATATATCTGTGCACATGCAAACCAGGCAAGAATCACAACTTTCCCTCTCGATGATCCAGACAACTGCATTTATGCTCCTGATGTTATCTCTTTCGCAAGAAAGAAGGGTTACTTTGACGGAGAGGATGCTGAGTTTGACTTCAGCAAGGCATATGCACCATATGATTTCGGAACAGTTAGAGGTTGCGACGCTAGAGTATGGAGCGCATACAATATCCTTAGCAACGGTTGGTTCACCTATAGAGACAACAACGGCAGACTCCAGACAACAGATGCCTACAATTGGATCGACTACGCAATGGGCTATGATATGGACAACAGAATGCCTCTTTTCATCATGCCAAAGGAAAAGGTATCCGTAAAGGCACTTGCCGATGTCATGAGAGACCACTACGAGGGAACACCTATGGACATGACACAGGATATCGGTGCCGGCGGAAACGCTCTTCCATACAGATGGAGACCTATGGAGTTCGAGTACGAAGGTCAGAGATACACAAATGAAAGAGCAATCGCAACTCAGCAGACAGGTTTCTGGTTCGTTGCTCAGGCAAGAGACTATCTCCCAGATGTAATCGGCGGTCTTCTCTGGTTTGGAACTGATGACGCAGCAACATCGTACCTTACACCTATCTATGCAAGTGCAACAAAAGTTCCTGAATGCTTCAAGGAAGGAAATGGTGATATTCTCACATATTCTGCCACTTCATCATTCTGGCTAAACAACCGTGTCTCAAACGCTTGCTACAAGATGTACAACTACATGGCTCCTTATGTCAGAAAGAAGATCGACGCTTTTGAAAACGAGCAGATTGACAATGCAACTGTAAAGACAGACATGGAAGCGCTTGATTTGTACAACGACATAGCATATGCTCTGCAGGACAAACTAAAGAAGAACCCTAATGCAAAGATCCCTCAGGACCCTCTTGCAAAGGTTAAGAAATACTTGACCAATTATTCTGTTTCGACAGCTCAGACTCAGTTCAACGAATGGAAGGACCTTGAAATTGAGCTTCTCGTAAAGTTCATGGACGGTAACGTCAAGCCTCAGAACGAGGATGGTACATTCAAACGCAGCAAAGACTCTTCACATATGCCAGAGTCTGTTGAGCATCCAGAATACACAGATATATGGAAAGCAGCAGTAGCAAATGAGCATGGTGACGTAATCAAAGTCCTTGATACAAAAAGCGGAGACTAATTACCTATTATATATATGTAGCAACAGAGGATCCTACCAAGTCGGTAAGATCCTCTGTTTGTTTATACATCTTCTAGGACGAACAGTCTTGTATCGACACCGGATGATATACCACTAGATAATTTGAAACGCTTGACTGCTTTTAAATATCGCTCCTTGTCAAAATCCGCCGCAGAATAACACACATCTGCTATCACGGTTTTATTGCTCTTACGTGAATAAGCAACTATTGGCAGTTCCATTCCTTCCTCTTTGGACTTAGTTGATGGAGCCCACCATGAGCCTACATCATATGAAGGATTATCCTGACTCAGCTTCTCTCGGAAATATCGCTCCAGCACTGAAAGGCTATCTGAATAAAGCCGTCTTCGGACATCCTTCATAACGGCATCA
>JAKSJT010000325.1 GCA_024402125.1 Bacteroidales bacterium | reverse complement strand
GGTTGATAGTAGGAGGAACGATGTCGTTCTTCACTGCCAATACGCAAACCAATGCCTCAACTGCACCAGCTGCACCCAGCAAGTGACCAGTCATAGACTTGGTAGAAGAGATATTCAGTTTGTAAGCATTCTCACCGAATACTTCCTTGATTGCCTTAGCTTCAGAGATATCGCCTACAGGGGTAGATGTGCCATGAACATTGATGTAGTCAATGTCGGCAGGAGTCATACCTGCATCTTCCAATGCACTCTCCATAACCAACTTAGCACCCAGACCTTCTGGATGAGAAGCAGTCAGGTGGTGAGCATCGGCAGACATACCAGCACCTACCATCTCTGCATAGATCTTAGCACCACGAGCCTTAGCGTGCTCATACTCTTCCAGGACAAGGCAACCTGCGCCTTCACCCATGATGAAACCATCACGGCTGGCAGAGAATGGACGAGATGCACCCTGAGGGTCATCGTTACGAGTAGAAAGTGCATGCATAGCATTGAAACCACCTACACCCAGAGGGAAGATAGCAGCCTCGGCACCACCACTTACGATGACATTAGCCTTACCCAAACGGATCAGGTTAAATGCATCAGCCAATGCGTTTGATGAAGATGCACATGCAGAACTTGTGATGTAGTTAGGGCCATGGAAACCATACTTGATAGAAATATGGCCAGCGCAGATATCAGCAATCATCTTAGGGATGAAGAATGGGTTAATCTTTGGACCCATTGTTGCGCCGTTCAATGCCCAGTTTCCAGCTTCTTCCTCGAAGGTACGCATACCACCGATACCAACGCCGAATACTACACCGATGCGGTCCTTGTTCACAGTCTCCAGATCCATTGCAGAGTCCTCGATTGCCTTGGTAGCAGCAGCTACTGCAAACTGGCAATACAAGTCCATCTTACGGCCTTCCTTGCGGTCAATGCCATAAGCTGTTGGGTCAAAGTTCTTAACCTCACATGCAAACTGAGTCTTGAACTGTGATGCATCAAAATGAGTAATAGGTCCTGCTCCGCTTACTCCATTACACAGGTTTTCCCATGTCTCAGCAACAGTGTTGCCTACTGGAGTAATCGCACCAAGACCTGTTACTACTACTCTCTTTAATTCCATATATATAGTTAGGAACTATGATTAGTTCTGAGCTGCCTCAATGTAAGAAATAGCGTCGCCTACAGTAGCAATCTTCTCAGCCTGATCGTCTGGAATAGAGATACCGAACTCCTTCTCAAACTCCATGATCAACTCTACAGTATCCAAAGAATCTGCACCCAGATCATTAGTGAAGCTTGCTTCAGCCTTAACTTCTGCTTCATCAACGCTCAACTTATCACAGATAATAGCCTTAACTCTTGATTCAATTTCAGACATAACTTTTATTTTTAAATTGTTAATTAATTAATATTCTCAATTTTCGGGTGCAAAATAACAACAAATTCTAATTATACACAAGAAAAAAAGCAAAAAACAACAATCTTGGCGCACATTCTTGCCTAATTTGTGCATTATTTGGTGGGTTTTTATCGTTTTTTAACCCATATTCCCAAGAATTGCTTCATTTGTTTCTTTCTGGCATTTCGCTGGTCGAGTTCGTCACGTTGCTGGATTGCCGGCTCTTGTAGTTCTTTTTCATACAGTCCTCGCTCCTTGGCATAAGCTTGGACGATATGCGCAAAGAGGTCTCTGCGATGGGTTACAGTCTGCAGGTTCTTGATGCAGAGGGGCAAAGGGAGACTGGTATCAGAGAAATGGGAACGGTTGGTGTCAACCATGGCAAACTGGTAGTGACCATCCTCTTCCTTATTATATAGGAAATTGCGCAAGTTCAAATCACCAAAAAAGATGCCGTTCTGATGCATGTATGCAATGTGGCGGGCTACAGCAGATGCTAACTCTTTATCGAAAGCCTCGGCTTCGAACAATGGACCAAAAGCCTGGGGCCAGGTACATTCCTCACAAATGAACCATCCGGTATGGAAAAATCCCCATGCGTAATCTTCCATATAGGCAATCTCGTGCGGGGTATCAATCCCTCGTTTTTTCAGCTCTTGCGCATAGAGATAGGCACGGTGTGCTTTTGTGGGGCGCCAGAGCGTATAGGCCATACGTTGTATGAAATTGGCTTTCTTGAACTTCTTGACAACAAATTGCTTTCCTTCGTGCTCAAGGATCATCACCTTGTTCCTGCCATTATGCAACACCTTACCCTTACCTTGATGGAAAAGCTGTGGGATTTGGCCAATGAAGCTGCTAAACGAGGCGTAATCTGGGTGTATGGTTATTTTCATAATGGTTCTGTACGAAGTAGTTTATTTTGGGGCAAAGATAGTAAATAAATAAGAAAAAAGTGTTACCTTTGCATAAGTTAAATTTTCTTTTTATGAAACGCTATCTTTTTTTTGCCCAACTGAGTTACTCTTATTCCATTTTGCGCCCATTGCAAGAAGAAATTTGGCGAAGAGGAGATGAGGTTTCGTGGTTCCTGGAGGATTCTTGTCCGGATTTGCTTATGGAGGGTGAGAAGCGTTTGCGTACTATCGATGAGGTAATGGCTTATAATCCCCTAGCTATATTTGCACCAGGAAACTATATCTATGATTTCTTCCCAGGTGTGAAGGTGGGGGTCTTCCACGGCTATCCGATGAAGAAGCGCATAGAGAAGATTGATGATCATTTCACGCTCCGCGGCTGGTTTGATATTTACTGTACGCAAGGGGAGAGCAGCACGCCTTATTTCCAGTATCTGGAAAAGAAAAATGGCTATTTTAAGATTTATGAGACGGGA
The DNA here is from genome assembly GCA_024402125.1 of Bacteroidales bacterium. Classification (GTDB taxonomy): domain Bacteria; phylum Bacteroidota; class Bacteroidia; order Bacteroidales; family UBA932; genus Cryptobacteroides. Next base: position 1,148 of record JAKSJT010000325.1, on the reverse strand, counting down.
TGGTGCAAGATGGACTCTTTCTTCCGTTCCAAACTGACCGCAGAGCCTGGGCGTGACGTACCTTCTATATTATATGCTCCTACATTCACTAAAGGCATATCATCAGCTTGGCTGATGGAGCCTGTGATCCGCAGGCTGGCGCAGGAAAAGAATTGGAAATGGATTATTACGTTCCATCCTAAATTGCATACTGATACGGAGCTGATGGCTCAGTTTGAGCAATTGGACAAGGATTTCCCAAATGTGGAATTCCGGAAGATAAACAAAGGGTTGGAGACCTTCCGTGAGAGCGATGTCCTATTGTGTGATTCTTCGAGCTTGATTGTTGAGTATATGATGCTGGACAAGCCTGTGGTTACTTTCCGGAATACGCATCCTGGGGACTTTTTGCTGGATGTTCAGGAATTGGATGAGATTGGGCCTGCTATAGAAAAGGCATTGACTTGTCCTGAAGATTTGATGCAGCACATCCGTTCATATACCGCTGAGCATGAAAGACATCGTGATGGAAATAACTCTGCTCGTGTCCTGGATGCCGTGGATGATTTTATCGCAAATTATCAGGGGCGTATAGCTAAAAAGCCTCTGAATCTGTTCCGTAAGCTAAAGCTCCGCTGGAGATTACGCTATTTCAAGTGGTAATCCCTGTCAGTCGTTCGCAATTTCCTTATAGAGTTGGATATAAGCTTCTATGTGCTTTTCGTAGCTGAATTCTGCGGCATGTGCCTTGACTTGAGCAGCTAAGTCGGGTTTGGCATAAAAATTTGGGAGATGCTGCTTGATTACGAAGGCCATATCTTTTGGCTCTAATGAATCCCAAATGTAGGCACTGTCTCCACAAATCTCAGGCAGGCAAGTGCAATTGGATATAAAAACGGGTTTCCCAAATTGCATGGCTTCTATGGCAGGAAGACCAAACCCTTCGCCTTGGCTTGCAAAAAGAAAGGCTTCGCAATGGGCATACAGCCATACTTTCTCTTCGGCAGAGATCTTTCCACAAAGGAAGGCATTGTGGGTAGGGAGCTGACTGATATGCTTGCGGACGGTTGCGGAGAAATCAAAATGGTCATCTCCACAGATGTAGAGATCATGGTCTGGGAACTGTTTCATCATGTCTACCAAGAGGTGGAAATTCTTTTTCTTGCGGA
>JAKSJT010000324.1 GCA_024402125.1 Bacteroidales bacterium | reverse complement strand
CGGTTCTTGCTTATCAGCTCAACAGAGACATGGCAAGCACAGTATTCGCAAAGTATAGAAGAAGCCTTAGAGACATTGAGTCAGGATATATGAGAACATGTATCTATGACGCATACCGTATCACTGCTAACAACTACACTTCTGACGAGCTTATGGCATCTCGTGCTAAGTTCGAGTCTGAGGTAAGAGCAATGCTTGACAACTCTCTCGGAAACGAAGGTTTCATCGTTCAGGAATTTACATCTCAGATCACTCCTCCTAGCAGCCTTTCAGCAGCTATTGAAGCTAAGAACCAGGCTATCCAGGAAGCACTCAAGGCTGAGAACCTTGTAAAGCAGGCTGAGGCTAATGCAAAAATCGCAATCGCTCAGGCTGAAGGAGAGGCTAACGCTCTTAAGATTAAGGCTGATGGTGAGGCATACTACAATAGAACTGTTGCTGCTTCTCTTAACGAGCTCCTCGTTCGTCAGGATGCTATCCAGAAGTGGGATGGTAAACTTCCAGAGTACAATGGTGGTGGAGCAATTCCTTTCATCAACGTTAAGTAATCTGAAATAACATATTTTCTCCTAAAGGGCTCGATCACTCTGATCGGGTCCTTTTTGTATAGAAAAAGAGAACTCACAAACCAGTGAATTCCCATGATCAAAAATGAATTGCATAATAGTATAATCATATGGACTTGAAATGGATACATATGCCAGATATTACTATTATTTCTACCAAATGATTGGTCATTGTTCTGGATTTAATTTATCTTTACTGCCATAACATCCAAATAAGGTAACAGGCCATTTACGAAAGTGTTTTTCCGCCAGAATTGACATACTCTTCGGCAAGAATCTATTTTGTATATGGCGACAGGTCTGGCCTTTGATGACTACTATCGTTAAGAGAAAAATCATTACAAAGTCAAATGTTACATTTATTTGGCCATATGCCATCAGATTTAAATAGATATCGCAGAAAAGAACTTAGATCTAATAATAGAATTAATAGCTATGGAGAATTATATTGCAAAATGTCCGATATGTGGTAGGACGATGAATCAAGTGAAAACGATTTGCAATGGTGCAGAAATCCTTGAGGTGATTTGCAGATGTTCGAACTGCAATAAAGAGTATAATGCCTCATTTGATAAATTTTATACAATAGACGATCCGGTTCTACTACCCTTTGATTCACAAGGAATGGATGAAGATGGATTTGACCGCGATGGATTTGACAGTGAGGGTTACAACTCGCGCAGCTTTGATAGAAGTCACATCCACAAGGAGACAGGGACACCATATGACAAAGATGGATATGACTGGGAGTCCTATGATTCCGAAGGATTTGATAGAAGGGGTTTTGATAGAGCCGGTTTTTATAGGAATACAGGATTGAGATTTAATCCTGAGGGATATGATTGTCGAGGCTATGATCGTAAGGGGTATGACACGTATGGCGTGGACAAATACGGCTATAATTCTGAAGGGTATAATCTCTCCGGATATAATAAATACGGCAAGGATAGGGATGGCCATACAGAACAAGAGAAAGCACAGAAAAAAGAAGAGACTAAGAAGTATTATATTACAGTTATCATTGTCCTCATTGTTTTAGCCATATATAACCTTTTATCTAAATAGAGTTCGAATAATTCTTTTATGCACCCCATCATCACCCATAAAAGCTCTGGCATAAATCCGCATGAGAATCTAATGTTGAAACCGAGAATTCCTTCATTTCAATTCTGACTTTCTTCGTACATGAGTATTCTTTTGTGCACAATGTTTATATGTCCGTATTTGAATCGGCCTGTCAAACCAGCTATCTTTTCTAGAGTTACAAAAATCTCAAAGCCCTTGTTACACAAGAGCTTGTTCTGACAACAAAAAACGGAGTCAGCCTTTCGGCTTGACTCCGCATCCGGTCTAGGAAACCACACCCCTAGCATCACGCTTACTACCAGGGGCATCCCCTAACGGCTTCCTAAACCATCTTTTACAAATATTGTCTAAGTGTATCTTTAATCTCCTTATGAGCTAGCTTTCTAAGAGCTTTCTCCTTCACCTGGCGGACTCTTTCTCTGGAAAGATCCAACCTTTGCCCAATCTCCTCCAAACTCATTTCAGGACATCCAAGACCAAAGAATGAAATAATCACCTCACGTTCTCTAGGAAGAAGTATTTCAAGCGCTCTTAGTAGATCCTGACTGAGAGACTCCTTGTCAGAAGATTCATCCGCAGCTGGAGAATCTAAATTCTCAGTCACATCAATAAGAGTACCACTTTCACCTTCATCTCCTAAAGGTTTGTCCAATGAGGAATGCTTAGCTGCCACAGACATACTCTCTTTGATCTTATCGATCTCAATATTTGTTATTTCCGCTAATTCCTGAACTGTTGGTTCTCTCTCATTCTCCTGAGCGAACCTCGCAGATGCCTTTGCAATCTTGTTGATATTACCTACCTGATTAAGAGGAAGACGAACCATCCTGGCATTATCCGAGATTGATTGCATGATCTGCTGCCTAATCCACCACACAGCATATGAAATGAATCTGAATCCCTTGCTTGGATCAAATCGTTTGGCGGCTTTCATGAGGCCAATATTTCCTTCATTAATTAGGTCGCAGAGATCCATTCCGCTTCCCTGCATAGTCTTGGCGACACTCACAACGAATCTAAGATTTGCCTCAACTAGTTTATTATATGCCGATTCATCACCCTGAACTGCGAGAGCCGCAAGATCAGCCTCCTCATCCGGAGTAATCATCGGAATACGACTAATATCTCTTAAGTAGCCATCCACCGTGTCGTTACGAAGTGTATAGGCTTGTGTTATCTTTATTTGTCTCATAGTCTATTTACGGGTTAATTGTTAATACTATTTCTGTCTTGATAAGAAAAGTGCAGATTATGCTGCACCATTTCCGATCATTCTATCCCAGGCCTTGGCCTTAACCATCTCCGCAGTCACTACGACCTTCTTCTCTCCCCCACGAGGTTTTCTCATGGATGGAGCGTCGAACATGATGTCTCTCATAACAGATTCAAGGATGTTCCTAAGGCCTCTGGCACCTGTTCCCATCTTCATTGATAGTTCTGCAACTGTCTCTAAGGCATCTTTCTCAAACTCAAGCTTGACATCATCCATTGAAAGAAGTTCAGTGTATTGGCTGACAATAGAATCCTTCGGTTCTGTCAGGATCCTCACAAGATCATCTTTTGAAAGAGGATTGACATTTGCGATTACAGGAAGTCTTCCTATACACTCAGGGATGATACCAAAGTTTCTGAGATCTTCTGGAAGCACCTTTGATAGAAGGTTTTCTTTATTTGACTCATCTGTTTTTGCTTCACTGGCACTCCCCGAGAATCCGATCTTGTTCTTAGTCGTACCTACTCTTCTTGCAATTATATCCTCAAGTCCAACAAATGCACCAGAAGCTATGAATAGGATATTGGATGTATCAACGAACAAAAGAGGCTGCTCCGGATGCTTGCGTCCTCCCATTGGAGGGCAGCCAACTAAATCTCCTTCCATAAGTTTAAGAAGGCTCTGCTGAACACATTCTCCTGACACGTCACGTGTGATGGATGGACCCGCTGACTTCACTGCATTCTTGTCAAACTCATCAAGCATGACAATACCTCTTTCGGCTTTTTTGATATTGTAGTTTGAAGCTCTTAGAAGTCCAACTATACAATCTTCGACATCAGATCCGACATAGCCAGAAGCTGTGATTTTCGTACAGTCCTGAATATGACACGGAATGTCCAGAATCTTTGCTATTGTCTTAACTAATAGAGTCTTTCCGCTTCCTGTCTCTCCGAGCAGTAGGACATTGGATTTATCCAGACCGGTTCCTCCGGCAGACAAACCGGCATCAAGTCTACCCAGTCTCTTGTAATGATTGTATACTGCTACAGATAGGGTCTTCTTAGCCTCTTCCTGGCCGATTACTACCTCATCGAG
>JAKSJT010000323.1 GCA_024402125.1 Bacteroidales bacterium | reverse complement strand
CTGGAGATTGATCCGGACAAGCTCAACAAGTATGGTCTTTCTCTTCAGGAAGTGGAGGAGTCAATCGAACTCAACAACTCCAATGCCGGAGGCAGTACTCTCACTAGAGGTGACCAGAGCTATGTTGTTAGAGCAGAAGGCTTGATTACTGACCTTAAGGATATGGAATCCATTGTTGTCAAGAATGTCAATGGAACTCCTGTATACTTAAGTGACCTTGGCAATCTCCGCTATGGAAACCTTGAAAGGAAAGGAATCCTCGGATTCCTTGACGATGATGTTGACTACGCGGACGGAGTTGAAGGAATCATCCAGATCCTAAGGTACCAGAACCCATCTGCCGTCCTTGAAAATGTTCATGCTGCAGTTGATGAACTCAATAGCGATGTCCTTCCAAAAGGTGTGAAGATCTATCCTTTCCTGGATAGAACAGACCTGGTTGGTGCGACTCTTCATACAGTATCGCATACTCTTCTTTTCGGAATGCTTCTAGTCATTGGCGTGCTTCTAATATTCCTGGGAAGCGCAACAAGTGCTCTTCTAGTTGCTGTTACTATTCCGATATCGCTGCTGGTGGCGTTTATTTTGATGCATTTTACTGGTATTCCAGCAAATCTTCTTTCCCTTGGTGCCATTGATTTCGGTATCCTTGTGGATGGTGCTATTGTAATGACGGAGACTATCCTGAAGCGAAGGGAGGATTACCCGGATGAGCCTCTTGACAAGAAGGAGACAGTTAAGATTATACGCCAGGTAGCGAAGCCTATCTTCTTCTCTACTCTTATCATCATCACAGCATACATGCCTCTATTTTCATTTGAAAGAATTGAGAAGAAGATGTTCACTCCAATGGCTTTCACTGTGGGATATGCTCTTTCAGGAGCCCTTATGGTCGCTCTAATCCTTATCCCTGGTATGGCCTATGCCGTGTACAGACATCCTAAGAAGGTCTTCAGGAATAAAGTGATCGAAAACATTACAGTAAAGTTCAAGACATTCACTGAGTCAATAATCGAAAAGCCAAAGACTGTATATTCACTGATTGCTGGAGTACTCTGCGCTGTTGCACTTCTTGTTGTCCTCGTCGGAAAGGACTTCCTTCCAACTCTTGATGAGGGTGGAATATGGATTCAGGTGCAGACGCCTCCAGGACTGTCTTTGGAGAGATCGGCAAAGATGGCAGATGATCTCAGGTATAAACTCAAGGAGTTTGGCGAAGTTAGATATGTGATGACTCAGGTCGGCCGAGATGATGAGGGTACAGAAGCATTCTCTCCATCCCATATCGAGTGCGGTGTCGGTCTAAAGCCTTATTCCGAGTGGAAGAGAGGAATGACCAAGGAAAAGCTGGTTCAGCAGATGTCCGATGCAATTGCAGAAATGCCAGGGTACAAGGTCGGATTCTCTCAGCCGATTATCGATATGGTAATGGACCAAATGGCAGGCTCTCACTCAGATCTTGCAATCAAGGTCTATGGTGAGGACTTGACTGAAGCCCGAAAGATCGCCCAGCAAGTAGTTGACCTTGTCAGCACCATTGATGGTGCAGCCGATGTTGTGATTGACCAGGAACCGCCTCTTCCTCAGCTAAGGATAGTGACTGACAGGGCAAAGATAGCTCAGTATGGTCTCAATGTCTCTGATGTGGCTGACCTTATTGAGGTTGCTATAGGAGGAAAGGCAGTGTCACAGGTATTCATCGGAAGTAAAGTCTATGATGTTACATGTCGCTATATAGAGAGCTCAAGGGATACTCCTGAGCATATCGGGAACCTTCTTTTAACTTCTTCGAGTGGAGCAGGTATTCCATTGTCATCGGTTGCAAAGATTGAGACATCCCTAGGCGCAAGTTCCATTATGCGAGAGATGGGCAAGAGATATTTGACTGTGAGACTCAACCTTCGAGGACGAGACCTGACATCATTCCTTAATGAGGCCCAGGGTAGGATAGAGAAGGAAATAGTATTCAACCATACTGATTTCCAGATCAGATGGGACGGCCAGTTCGAGAACCAGAATAGAGCGTACAGCAGACTTGCGATTATTATTCCGTTTGTGCTTCTATTCATGTTCCTTCTTCTATTTGGAGCGTTTGGAGCATTCAGACAGGCAGGACTTCTTATCGCAATGCTTCCACTTGCTCTATTCGGAGGACTTCTGGCCCTGGTCCTCAGAGGCATGACATTCAACATCTCGTCTGCTGTTGGATTCATTGCACTGTTCGGTCTTACTATCCAGAACGGAGTCATCATGATATCTCATATTAATGATCTCCGAAAAGGAGGTATGCCTCTGAAACCGGCAGTGATTGCTGGAGCATCTCATAGATTGAGGCCGGTTCTTATGACAGCAACAGTTGCTATACTTGGTCTTATGCCAGCTTCACTTGCTTCCGGTATTGGATCAGATGTCCAGAGGCCTCTGGCAACAGTAATTGTGTATGGACTGCTTTTCTCAACTATCATAACACTTTTTATCCTTCCAACCTTGTATTACAAGATGGAACAGTATGTAGAATCAAACAAGAGTAGCGATGAAGAAGATCTTTAGTATAGCATTTGTGTCCGTGCTTGTGCCATTGTTTGCCCATGCCCAGACAATTACATATGAGCAGTTCATTAAGGAAGTGGCTGAGAACAATGCAAGTTATCTTGCTCAGAAATATGATGTGGATGTGGCTTTGGCAAATCTGCAGGCATCAAAGGTGTTCAATGATCCTGAACTGTCAGTTTCGTACGGTAACAACCAGGACTGGTTCATGCAAATGGGACAGTCAGTGGAGGTAGAACTTAGCTATGATCTGGACTTGTCTGGATCAAGACGCGCCCGAGTGGGTGCTGCTACAAGCGAGAAGGCTATGACAGAGGCTTCTGTAAGCGCATTCCTTAGTGACCTTAAACTTGAATCATCAAAGGCTTATGCTGAGGCATGGAGACTTTCAAAGAGCGTTGAAATAATGCAGCAGTCTTATGATGATATGTCTAGAATCGCTAAGAGTGACAGCATCCGTATGTCTCTGGGAGATGTCTCCAGGGCAGATGCAATTCAGAGTAAGTTAGAGGCTCAGACTTTGTACGGGGACCTTCTTACTCTCAAGGCGGATTATTCCAATGCCCTGATGACTCTCTCATATCTCATGGGTGGTGCTGCAATTACTGGAGTCGCCGAGTCTAGTCTTCCAGATAGGAGCCTTCCATACCCGGAGTCAGAACTGGTAGATAGGGCTATTGACAATAGAGCTGACCTTAGGACTGCTGAACTTTCAAAGACTTTGTCTGCAAACAACTTTAAGATAGTCAAAGCAGCACGCTCTTTTGATATGGGACTATCTGTCGGATACTCATATAATACTGAGGTGCGTAATGAGATTGCACCTGCACCAAAGTTCAATGGCCTAAGTGTCGGTGTTACTATTCCGCTAAAGTTCTCAAGTATGAATAGGGGAGAACTCAATGCAGCAAGAACACAGGTAGTTCAGAGTGAGAAGTACTATGAGGATGCAGTGATGCAGGTAAAAACTGAGGTGGCTCAGGCTTCAAACTCCTTGTCTGCAGCAAAAAGGATTCTCTCTCAGTATGATGAGAAGATGCTTTCAGATGCAAAGGAAATCATGGAAAGTAGAAACGCAGGCTATGTAAAGGGTGAAACTTCTCTTCTAGAGCTTCTAACAGCTCAGCAGACATACAGAGATGTCATGCAGGCATACATAGATGCTTGCTGCGATGAGTTTGTTTGCCAGGTAGAGATGGAACACGCTGTAGGATATTCTTTAGAATTGTAGCGCTTTAAACCAGGAATCCGAAAAAATTGAAAATTATTCCGCGCTTTTGTACAGTTTTTTATTATCCATTGTCAAAACTCCTTTCAGTTTGCGACCTTTACCATAGCGAAACGCAAAACCTTTTCACCCAACATAAAGCCCTTTTGGAATACTTCCACCACGGTGTTTTCATCGAAGCTTTCATC
>JAKSJT010000322.1 GCA_024402125.1 Bacteroidales bacterium | reverse complement strand
GCTCCTTTCTACATCATCTCACAGGAAGAGCTCCGTAAGCCTGAAGTCATTTCAAAGATCAAGTCAGGAGACATAGTTACATTCATATCTACTGTTGACGGCCTTGACCTTGCCCATGTTGCTATCGCTTTTGAGACAAATGGGGAGATGCATTTCATTCATGCATCGTCTGCTGCAATGAAAGTGATTGTAGAGCCTAAGACATTGGCTGAATATGCAAAGAACGGAATTCGTATTTCGAGGTTTAATTTCTAAATTTGTATCCCGTCAGAAGGGCTAATTGAGAAGAATCGGATGAGAGTATATAAAGTCGCAGAACATAAGTTTGGAGTAGAAATTGAGTCTCCTTTGTCTTTTATGAACTATACTGAAGCTGTAGCTCAGAGAATAGAAAATGCTTCAAGGGGAGTGGTTATGGATGCTTTTCCAATTAGAGCATGTGATGAGGTTCCATCACGCTCTTATGTCAGATCCCGTCAGGAACTTCCTGAAGGATATAGGACTATGCTCGATTTCTCACAGTATGAGCCGTTCTTTTTTGGTGAGGGACCGTCGGACGACCTAGCTTTCACATTGACTGTAAAGTCTTCCCTTACTGAGCAGAAGGAAAGGGAGATTATGGAAGGAAGCGAAGTCGTTCTCAAGGTCAATGATGCTCTTCCGTGGTATTACATAAGAACAAAGGATGGAAATACATCCTATGAGTTCTTCCCTATGCCTGACAAGTCTGTCGGAGTTCTTCTACTTGACGAGACTTGCACAAAGGGTGAATTCTATCCTAGACCTGGAGTAAGTTCATTCTCAATCATGGGAATGATCAACACCGCTCTTATGATCCTGTATACATATACAACTACATCAAAGGATACACTTCTTCTGCATGCTTCTGTTATTGATTATGAAGGGAAGGCTAACCTTTTCTTTGGAACAAGCGGAACAGGTAAGAGCACTCATGCAAGGCTATGGCTGGAGAATATCCCAGGATGTAGGCTTGTAAATGACGACAATCCTGTAGTTAGACGCATTGACGGAGAGTTCTATGTGTTTGGAACCCCTTGGAGCGGAAAGACACCCTGCTACAGGAATGTGAGAGTCCCAGTGGGTGCTTTGGTGCGTCTGGAACAGGCTCCTGAGAACGCCATAAGACGAATAAGCGGTCTGGAAGCATATGCAAACATCCTTGCATCATCTTCATGTATCAGATGGAGAAAAAGGGATATGGATGCTCTTGTTGCTATGTGCGAAAAGGTAGCCATGCTGCTTCCAAACTATCATCTACGCTGTCTTCCGGATGCTGATGCTGCGAAGACTTCATTTAACGGTACCCGTTAATTCCATATGAGAACGATTCAGAGACTGGCCGCTGCTGTTACTGTGCTGCTGGTAACTGCTTCATGCTCACCTTCCAGCGAAAGGGCTGATGAATTCAACTCCAGAATAGTGACTGCTCCTTATGGTGCGTTCCAGGAAGGCCTTTTGGGAAAAGTCAAGCCACAGGGGTGGATTGAGGAGTTTCTTCAGAGGCAGAATTCAGGTATGACCGGACATCCTGAGTCCATGTCCTATCCTTATAACAGCTCCCTTTGGGCTGGTGATCTTTCCCGCAATACTTCGGAATACGGCTCTGACTGGCGGCGTTACGAGCAGACGGCCTACTACTCCGATGGCCTTTTACGACTTGGATATCTCCTATCGGATAGCACTCTTATACGGATAGGCGAGAAGGGGATAGAGAATACTCTTTCCAACGTTTCGTCAGATGGAAGACTTGGAGTACATACCCCACAAGATAATAACAATACGTCAAGCGTGTCGGGAGAGACCCAGAATGAAGAATCTGTCATGACATGGCCAATGTCAGTGTACTTTAGAGTTATGCAGGCGTATTATCAGGTAACGGGTGACAGGAGAATCCCAGAGGCACTTGAGGAGAATTTCCTGACATATACTCCTTACCAGCTTTCTTCATGGAGGAACTTTATCAGCATCGAAGGAATCCTCTGGACTTATGCCCTGACTGGAAACGAGGAACTCCTGGATCTTGCTAAGCGTACTTGGGATATCGGGAATTTCGAGGTCAATGAGGAACTTTGCCTTAATGACAAGCCAGTAGATGTTCATGGTGTTACCGTTTGTGAGTCGATGAAGATTCCGATGCTGCTGTATGCATACACGGGAGAGCAGAAGTATCTTGATGCAGCGATTAATATCGAAGAAAAGGTAGAAAGGGATCATATGCTTGCTGACGGAGTGCCTGCCAGCGCGGAGAATCTTGTCGGTCAGGATGTGACCAGAAGTCATGAGACCTGCGATATCTCTGACTTTACCTGGACTATGGGATATTATCTTATGACAACAGGTCAGGCAAAGTGGGCTGACAGAATTGAAACAGCCGTATTCAATGCAGGACTGGGAGCCGTGACTAAGGATTTCAAGGCTCTGCAGTACTTTTCTTCTGTCAATCAGTTTATCGCTACAGGAGAATCAAACAACAATGACTTTAAGAAAGGATCTACTTGGATGGCATATCGTCCGACTCATGAAACCGAATGCTGTGCCGGCAATGTCCATAGGTTTATGCCTAACTATGTAGCGAGGATGTACCTGGTAAAGGGCAAGGATGCACTTGTCTCTGCTCTTTATGGCCCGTCGGAGGTGACAATACCTCTGACGGATGGCAGCGATTGCGGTGTCTTGCAGAAAACTGCATACCCATTTGAAGATGAGGTGAACTTTGAGTTCAATTTTACAAGGTCTTCAAGGAAAACCTCTGGCAAGCATCATGTAAGCTTCTATTTCAGAATCCCTTCGTGGGTTGTAGGTGCACAGGCATATCTTAACGGTAAACCTGTCAAATACACAATTGATGAGAGTGGATTTGCTCTTATTGATAGGGATTTCAGGAACTCGGATGTTGTTACCGTCAAATTTGATGTTCCAGTTGAGGTTAAGGGGGCTCCGCTGTCGCAGGGGTATTATGTTCAGAGAGGACCGGTACTATATTCGTATGCTATTCCGACAAATATGGTTGAGGATACTTGTGTATATGAAAATATGCACGGAAAGGCTCCGGAAAACGAAGAATTCAAATGCTGGAGCATGACTCCTTCGGGTCAGTGGAATTTCGGAATGGAAGATGATGCTACTGCAGAATTCTTTAAAACTGACAGTGACGGTTATCCTTTCGATCTGGGCTCTGTACCTTCTAAAGTTATTGTTCCTGCAAGGGAGATAGATTGGAGTCTTGATCAGGGAAGATTCACACCGAAGAATCCTAGGTACGCCGTTGAACCGATTACTGATAGGACCAGATACCTGGAACTGGTTCCTTATGGAAGTACATGTCTTAGACTGACTGTTTTTCCTCGGGTGAGATAGTACCAAAAAATTAACGTCGATGTAACCAATGGCTATATCGACGTTTTATCTTTATGATAGGTGAGTGATTACTCTGTCTCTCCTAGAATGCTCTGGTTGTAGTCCTTCATTGCTCTACCAATGACATCCTTAGCTACCTCTGGGCCATAGAGATCAACAAATACCATTCTCTTCTCAACCTCTCCTGGGATATCCTTGTATGTTGTGAAGTAATGGATAAGTCTGCGGACAATCTGCTTAGGGATATCGTTTATGTCCTTGACATTGCCATAAACTGCATCATTTCTAAGAACAGCTACGATCTTGTCATCTGCCTGATTGTGATCCAGAAGACGGATACCTCCGATAGGGCGGCAGTTGACGATTACATCACCATGAGTCACCTCTTTTTCTGTGAGCACGCAGATATCAAGTGGGTCGTGGTCACCTTCAATGTCGTATCTTCCTAGAACATTGTTTGAAAGCTCAGCCATATTTTTGTCACAGTATGTCTTTGGAATGAATCCATAAAGACAAGGAGTGATGTTTGAATACTTCTGAGGTCTGTCAAGGCAGAGATAACCTGTAGCCTTCTCAACTTCGTAGTTTACAGTATCTGTAGGAC
>JAKSJT010000321.1 GCA_024402125.1 Bacteroidales bacterium | reverse complement strand
CTCACCATGTCCTTCACTCACTTGCAATTGCTTCATACCTTAAAGACAGAAAACCGGAAGTCTTTGCAAAGTTCCAGGAAGGGGGACTGTCAGTTCTAGACTTAGGAACAGGAGGAGGATTTCCAGGAGTTCCACTCGCTGTTCTTTTCCCTAATGTCAAATTCACTCTTTGTGATTCAGTGGGAAAGAAGACTATTGTAGCTTCTGCTGTTTCGGAGGCTTTGAATCTAACAAATGTAAAGGTAGTGAACGCAAGAGCCGAGTCTCTTCCTGAGACATTTGATTATGTGGTATCTCGCGCTGTGACATCCTTGGATAACTTCTATCCTTGGGTGAAGGGTAAGTTCAAAAAGGGTATCCTTTATCTGAAGGGAGGCGATATCAATGAAGAGATTGCTCTAGTTATGGGTAGATACCATCTTCCTAAGGGATCTGTATCAACTTGGCCTCTTGATGAGGGATGGCTTCCAACATATACAGACCTTGATGAGTGGTTTGAGCAGAAGTTTGTGATTGATATTAATATTTAGGTTTTATTTATATGTCTTTATTTAAGGTTATCTATAAACTGAATGGAACAATAGCTGGAAAGAAAAGATCTTTCTGGAATTGGTATACAAAGAATCTTTGTGTCTATTCAGGCGTGAACTTTAAAGATTTGGATTCTGTGAATTTCTATGGTAGATGTTATATTAACATAAGTAATAAATCTACAGTTTCAATCGGTAGCGCTTTCGTTTGTAATTCTGGGTTAGAATATGGTATAGAGAATTTCGAGTCCAAAATACGAGTTGCTGATGGAGCGAAGTTGACTATAGGAGATAATTCTGGGATGAGCTCCGTCGTTATTGGATGTTATAACGAAATTAGGATTGGAAACAATGTTAATATTGGAGGCGGTTCAAGAATAACTGATTCTAATTTTCATAGTTTGGATTGGAGATTTCGTGCGGATAGAGAGTTAGACAGGACTGGAGTTAAAACCGCTCCAGTTATTATTGAAGATAATGTTTTTATAGGAACTAGAACAATAATAGGGAAGGGCGTAAAGATTGGTGCACGTAGTATTATCGCTGCAGGTTCTGTTGTAGTGAAGGACATACCGTCAGATTGTATCGCAGGCGGAAATCCTTGCAAAGTTATTAAGTATATTAATGAGGTTGCAGAATAAGTTTAATATAAGAAAGAAAGAGGTTGACAATCTTGCCAACCTCTTGTTTTTTATGCTTGGTAATAAATTACTCAGCCTTACCGTTTGAACCAAGAACCTCAACGATCTTGTGGATATACATCTTCTTCATGTTATCACGAGCTGGTGTGAGGTACTGACGTGGATCAAAGTGACCAGGGTTCTCAGCGAAGTGCTTGCGGATAGCAGCTGTCATAGCAAGACGTGAATCTGAGTCGATGTTGATCTTACATACAGCGCTCTTAGAAGCCTCGCGGAGCTGCTCCTCAGGAATACCTACTGCATCAGGGAGCTTACCACCAAACTTGTTGATTGTGTCAACCTCGTCCTGTGGAACTGAAGATGATCCGTGGAGTACGATTGGGAATCCAGGGAGCTTCTTCTCGATCTCGTGGAGAACGTCGAATGCGAGTGGTGGAGGTACGAGCTTACCTGTCTTAGGGTCACGTGTGCACTGCTCTGGTGTGAACTTGTATGCACCGTGTGAGGTACCGATAGAGATAGCGAGTGAATCGCAACCTGTACGTGTAGCGAAGTCGATAACCTCCTCAGGCTTTGTGTAGTGAGACTCTGCAGCAGAAACCTCATCCTCAACACCAGCGAGAACGCCAAGCTCAGCCTCAACTGTTACGTCGTACTGATGAGCGTACTCAACAACCTGCTTTGTAAGAGCGATGTTCTCCTCGTATGGAAGGTGTGAACCGTCGATCATAACTGATGAGAAACCTGAATCTACGCAGCTCTTGCAAGTCTCGAAAGCATCACCGTGGTCAAGGTGAAGAACAATCTGTGGGTTCTCCCAACCAAGCTCCTTAGCATACTCTACAGCACCCTCTGCCATGTAACGGAGAAGTGTAGCGTTAGCATACTTACGAGCACCCTTAGATACCTGAAGGATAACTGGTGACTTTGTCTCAGAAGCAGCCTGGATAATAGCCTGGAGCTGCTCCATGTTGTTGAAGTTGAAAGCAGGAACTGCATAGCCGCCTGCTACAGCCTTTGCAAACATGTCTTTTGTGTTTACAAGACCAAGTGATTTGTATGATACCATATCAATATAAATTAAAAACTGATTTTTCTTTATAACACGCAAAAATAACTATTTTTGTGAAATAATAAAAGAACATTTTTTCATGAGTAATAAGGTAGTTATCTTCTCTGCACCATCTGGTTCAGGCAAAAGCACAATCGTTAATCATATACTTAAACTGCATCCAGAAATGGAATTCTCCATTTCTGCAACTTCCAGACTTCCTCGTGGAGAGGAGCAGAACGGTAAGGAGTATTGGTTCTTTACAGCTGATGAGTTCAGACAGATGATCTCAGAGGACAAGTTCGTTGAGTTTGAGGAAGTATATGCTGGCTCTTTCTACGGTACTCTCAAGAGTGAGGTGGAGAAGATCTGGTCAAAGGATCATGTCATCATCTTTGATGTAGATGTAAAGGGTGGCGTTAATCTTAAGAAGTACTTCGGAGACCAGGCACTTTCTGTATTTGTGCAGGCTCCATCTGTTGAGGAACTTAGAAGAAGACTGATTTCACGAAATACAGATTCTCCAGAGGCAATCGAAAGAAGAGTCGCTAAGGCTGCTGAGGAGATGACATATGCTCCTAAGTTTGACTATATCCTTGTTAATGATGATCTTCAGACAGCTTATGCTGAATCTGAGAAGATCGTTGATGAGTTCCTTTCAAGATAATTGCCATGAACGTTGCTGTATTCCCAGGATCATTCAATCCTCTTCATATTGGTCATCTTGCCATTATGAAGTGCTTGACTGAGGATGCAAAGTATGATGTGGTATATCTTATCGTTTCTCCAAAGAATCCAATAAAGGATATCAATCCATTATCTGCAAATGACAGGTATCTGGCAGCCGTCGAGGCAGCAGAGCGTCATCCGGAAGTTAATGTTAAAGTCGATGATATCGAGCTTCATATGGAGGCTCCACAGTATACCTTCAAGACTCTCAATGCTCTAAGGGAGAGAGAACCAGAGAATACTTTTACTTTAGTGATGGGTGCTGATAACCTTGGCATCATAAAAAGGTGGAAAAACGGGGATTATATTCTAAAGGAATTCGGCGTGTGCGTCTATCCTAGGGATGGATACGATCTTGATGCCATTATTGCGGAACTGAAGGAGGAGGATCCTGACTATAAGATAGATGTTGTAGATGCACCAAAAGTCAATATGTCATCAACATTTATTAGAGAGGGTCTTGCTGAAGGGAAGGATATGTCAGAATACCTAATGTAATATGCATACGGAGACAGAGAGAAAGTTCCTTGTTAATGATATGTCCTTTATTGGGGAGGCTGTTCAGGCCAATCATATCATACAGGGGTATATTGCTCACGGACATGGAAGAAGTGTTCGTGTAAGAATATCTGACGATAATGCATATCTGACAATCAAAGGTCCGTCTCCAGAGATGATAAGCCGTCTTGAGTGGGAGATGCCGATACCTCTTCAGGATGCTAAGGATCTTTTGAAGCTTCATATATCATCCATTGTAGAAAAGACCAGGTATATCATCCCAACAGCAAATGGAAGGAAATTCGAGGTAGATGTCTTCCATGGAGATAATGAAGGATTGGTTGTCGCAGAGATTGAACTTGGGTCCCCTGATGAACCATTTGAAAAGCCTTTATGGCTTGGGGAGGAAGTGACAATGGATAAGCGATATAAGAATACATATCTTGCTGCTTGCCCGTATAAGAACTGGTAAGGACTTGAGAATAAACAACACAACGGTCACAATTGTGGCCGTGTTCTGTGTCTATAGGAATCTC
>JAKSJT010000320.1 GCA_024402125.1 Bacteroidales bacterium | reverse complement strand
AAAGGAAGCGTACGGACACGGTAAGCCTCTTCACCGAAAGCACGAACCACAATCCACTGCGCAGGAACATAATCCCCTTGCGACACACCATAGCAGTCATTGAATAGAGTACGAAGATATCCTGGATAGCATCCTTATGTCTATTGAATGTGGCACGGGCATACTCCACACCTTCGCTCATCTCCGTCTTTCGCCACTTCTCATTTATCTCCGCAAGGATATCTTCCCAGCCTTATAAATGGTATTCACCAGCCAGACGTATTCCTTGAACAATGCAGGTGTCTTCATAATATTAATCTTTATCTAATCTATATATTAAAAGGTTAATAATAACATTTTTGACTGCAAAGTTAAGCCTACATTGTCTCAAATCATGAGACAGTCAAGAAGTTTTTGCGTTTTTTATGCAATTATTCTTAAATTTCTATTTTATGCCACGACATCAATCACCTGATGTATTTCCTTTACGAAATCCTTAAGGCTCATAAACTGATTGCCGAATACGTCGCGCCATCTGTAATGTTTGAGTGGATATTCCATAAAGTCACTCAACTGTATGTCACCATTAATGCTAACATAGTCGAGAATATTCTTCAGATACAATTCTTGTTCGGCATTTAGGTCAGCACCTTTGATGAACTCTGCATACTTCTGCAACGCCTTCTTTCGGTCTATACCATTTATGACACGAATAAATGCAGCCACATTATTTCTGTAACGTTTTCCTACTGTCACTTCGTTGTATTCCTCGCGAGAACCAAGTTCCTCCCAGAACAATCTCTGCAATTCGTTCACATCCTCAGAAGTCAACTGCTCAAAATTCTGTATCTTTATCAATGCTGTATTTCCTGTGTTATTCGCAAGATATTCGATAACACGTTGCTTGTATGTAGCACGAAGTTGTACACGAGCAACTTCAGCATCAGAAGAAGTAATGTCTTCTATGTTAATGATGAATTTCTTATCGTTATGGTTTCCTTCGAGAAGATGGATAAGGTCACGAAGTTCCTTACGAACTCTCTCAAGACGGTCTATTGTTGAAGATTCCCAGAATTTTACCGTCTGTACCTCACGTATGATATCCAATCTAGCCTTAACTAAAGGAATGGTTGCTTTCTCTTCGAGAAGATTAGCAATAGTCATGACACTTGAGCGTGCCTTGTCTGCGTTTATGCTACTATCTACCTTTTCCAACTGCAAATGAAGCATCAACACGTCAAACTTCTTTGCTGACTCATTCTCATTAGGACGAGGAAGAAGGTTAGCAATACTCTTCAATTTTGCAACGTCAACCTCTGACAGGCATACCCAATTCTCCTTGGCACGATAAGGCTCTATACACGACAATTTCTCTCTTACATCAATCCTTGCTATACTGAGACTATTAACCTGTTCGTTTAGGATTTCCTTCAGTTCATCGTGAAGTTTCTTATTCTCTTCCTTTTCCTGATGTTCTGCCGACTGCAACGCATAAGCAATATCAAGACGCAATGAGAACAAACGCTCTGTCAACGATTTTACTTTGACTGGTTCTGCCCCATCTGCATGTACAGAGAAATATTCAAAATTACCACACCAATCAAAGATATAGAACTTTTCCTTATCCTTGTCTCCATAAACACCAGGACATAGACGTGTACCACGACCTATCATCTGCATAAACTTGATCTTCGACTTTACCCTTTTGAAGAACACAAGATTGAGGATTGACGGAACATCAATGCCAGTATCAAGCATATCAACTGATACAGCTATTTGAGGCATTTTCTCTGGTTCTCCAAAGTCCAGAATAAGCGCATTGGCATACTTCACATAGTTGTCTATCAACTGACAATACTCGTTTCCCTTCTCTGGATATAGTTCATTGAAGCGTTTCACTATCTGTTCTGCATGAAGATGGTTCATCGCAAAGATTATCGTCTTGCCTATTTCCTCACCGCTATTCACCTTCAATCCTTTATCCATCAGTTCCTGAAGTACCTTGTCTATGGTATCATTATTAATCAGATAACTGAATATTTCCTTGCTCTCAATGTCACGATGATATTCTTCTTCATCAGCAATTCCAGCAAGTGCCTTTTCGTATGTCCACACTTCTTCCAGTCGCTCTTGCTGATCTTCAGGCAAGTCATCCCATCTGATGCCACTATCCATAATCTTTGAGTGATACTGCAAAGTCTCGTATGGAATAAGGAAACCATCAGCCACAGCCTCTTCAAGGTCATAGCTGAAGTTCGGCTCGCCATTGTCGAGTCCCAACAAAGTATATGTGCTACGGTCTATCTCATCACGTGGTGTTGCTGTTAGTCCTATTAGCAGAGAGTCGAAATAATTAAATATTGCACCATATCTGCCGAAGACGCTTCTATGTGCTTCGTCTATTATAATAAGGTCAAATCTACCTACGCTGAATTTCTTCTCTTCTTTGTCGATGTAGTTTATCATCGTCTGATAAGTAGAGAACATTATTCGAGCTTGCATGTCGGGTTCTTTCTCTTCGTTGAGAACTGCCATCGAAACATCTGGCAACAAAGCTTCATAGTTCTTGTGTGCCTGATTTACAAGTGCTGTACGGTCTGCAAGGAGAAGAACATTCTTCACCCAATCATTCCGCATCAGAATGTCGCAAAGCGAGATAGATAAACGCGTCTTGCCCGTACCAGTTGCAAGCACTAGCAAACCTCTGCGATGTTTCAAATTCAGCCACTCCACTATACTCTTAATAGCCGTTTGCTGATATGGTCGGCTTGTGATTGCTTCGTTTATGCGGATGTCACGTATCTCACTCCTACCACGCTTTTGTATCAATCTTTCCAAATCATCCATCGAATGGAAGGCATAGATGTTCCTTTCTGCATATCCCAGTCCATCAATGATTCTTGTCTCAAAACCATTGGTGAAGTATATCACAGGAAGAACACCATACTTCCTTTCCAATGCTTTTGCATATAGCTGAGCTTGCCTTCTACCTTCGCTCACCTCGTGTGTAGTTGCCTTTGCTTCGATAACAGCTAATGGCTTACCTCCGCGACTGAATAACACGTAGTCGGCGTAACCCTTGCCTGAAGGTGTTGGCATATCATCCACTTCCACCTCTATGCAAGCCTTGCCACCTTGCACATCACCTTTTACTTCAAGAATATCCCAACCTGCCTCAATGAGCATATAATCAATAAGATACTTGCGAGTGATAGCCTCACTGGCAAGTGACTCCTGTGGCATATCAGGTGTCTGTGGATGCTCTATATTCTCCTTGGGCACACTTTCCACTACGTCTGGCTCCACCTGTGGCACAGGCGATGCGGTTACCACAGGTCCAGTGAGTGACTGAGGAACAAGTGTAGCATCAAATGGATTGATTGACTTCATTGCTCCCCAGCGGTACATAAATCCTGACACAACGTCAAACAGCGCACGAAGGCATCGGAAAGCCTTCACACGCTTCACAGGTTCTGCACCGTCGTGGCTTGCAGAGTTGCCAATCTTCTGCACAAGACGGATAGCATCTTCAAGTCTGTAGTCATGATTTATGAAGGAGTAAGTCTCTGGCATGTGGAGCATGTCATTCAGAGAGTCACGTTCGGCAATTTGAACGTCTTTCATCTTCAGCATGTTCTTCACTAGCCATTCCAATGCCTTGCGGTCATTGTTGGCTGACTCTTCGGGAAAAGTAGTTTGAAAAGATTCAGCCTTGTCGCAGTAGTCATGCAGGCGCTTGAAGCCTGGCACATGTTCTGCAACTGTTAAGATGTAGTCAAAATTCTTAGCCATATCTCTTAGGTTTTATGTTATTGTCCATTCAAAACGCCCAAGAGACATACTGAAAACAAAAAAAAGTAAGACTTATCTTATGTAAACTTTGTTATGCGGAGGTTACTTCTTATACCTACTATATATATAGTACGGGAAGTGTATCTATAAACAAGTCGGTATTTGGGATGAATAGCCACTGAATAATATTTTCTCTTTTCTGTTGAGCAAAGCTCATCGCAA
>JAKSJT010000032.1 GCA_024402125.1 Bacteroidales bacterium | reverse complement strand
GAGAAGTACAAGTACTCGGCAAATGCCGGTGTGCTTGATATGATCAAGGCTCTTGAGTGGGTAAACAAGAACATCGAGCAGTTCGGAGGAGATCCTGATAATGTGACTATCTTCGGTCAGTCAGGTGGTGGTGGAAAGGTTAACATCCTTCTCACAGCTCCAGGTGCAAAGGGATACTTCCATAGAGGAATTATCGAGAGCGGTTCAATGACAAGCTTCGGAGATAAGGAAAATGCCAGAAAGATGGCTAATGCTGTCGTTGCTAAGCTCGGTCTTAACGAGAAGACAATCGACCAGATCCAGACAATGTCTTATTCACAGCTTCTTGATGCGGCTACTGAGGCACTTGTTGATATGGATCCATCTAATGTGATGTATAAGTTCATGGGTGCAGGAATGGCTTTCAGTCCTGTAGTTGACGGTGAAGTAATTCCATTCCAGCCGACAGACCCTAGAGTTGCAGAGATTTCAAAGGGACTTCCTACTATCATCGGTTACAACTCTGTTGAGACAATGGCAGAGTCAGTGTACGCTAATGCGGACATGCGTTATAAGCTTGGTGATACAAAGCAGTACCTTTATATCTTCGCTAAGCCTTCTCCTCTTATGGATGGCAGCTTTGACACCAACCACTGCTCAGAAATGCCATACGTGTTCAACAACATCGACCTTGGTAAGTTTATGGTAGGCTGTGAGCCTTCTGCCTATAAGCTTGCAGACTTCATGTCAGATGTATGGGTGTCTTTCGCTAAGAATGGTGTTCCCGATACAAAGAAGTTCAAGTGGGAGGAGTACAATCCTGAGACAAAGCCGGTTGTAGTATTCAATGACGTGACAAAGACAATCTACAAGGATGACCCTTATTATCAGGAGATGGCAGATCATGTCCGTCCGACATTCCCGATAAGAGTATCAATCTGGGATAAGCTCGCTTCTGGTGAGTAGTGGATACTACTTGCTGAAGAAATATAATCAACATTGACACCCGCTTATGATTGGTTTCATAGGCGGGTGCTTTAGTATTGGAACTGTTTGACAGTTGTTACAAACTTGAGTTACAGATCTATTCTAAAAATAGGAGTAGTAGTCTCTTCGTGACTTCCACAGTCATGATGATTGCAGGCAATGGATGAATCTGCAATCTCACCTTTGAGGTAAGCTGAGAGAACTTCGTCAATTGGACCGTGACATCCACGGATAACCTCTATCCCATGAGATGTGAGCTTGCTGAATGCTCCGTTTCCCATGTTGCCGGCAAGCATCAGAGTGATGCCCATTTCCTGCATGACGGAAGCGATGTTAGACTTGCATCCACATCCCTCTGGGGAATCGAGTCTTTCCTTTGATACAACTTCCTTATTGTCATTGACTGTACATACTGTGTAGTATGCGCAATGTCCGAAATGGTCATCCACCATCATGTCTCTAGTTGGTATAGCTATTTTGAGCATAGTCGGTCTATTTTTTCTGCAAAGATATCAAAGACTTGGGATAATTTAAGATAAAGTTCTAACTTTAAACAATTGTACAATTATTGGACATTCATTAAATGCTTTCCTGTACCATATTATTGGTTGAATTAAAATTGAAAGTAATTGAATGCTGCGTTAGATGTAAAGTTTATACTTTAGTATAACTTTGTTTAGACCTTAAAACCTGATTTATGAGATTGTCTCGACTATTCCTGATCACGATCATGATTGTGATGCCGCTGCGCGTTTCTGCCCAGGTGGCACCAGCGGGTGAACTGTGGCTGTTCTCCGGTCAGTCCAATATGGAACTCCCGATAAACAGATGTCTGGATGTTGTTGAGGATGATGTCAAAGGATATACTTCCGACAAGATCCATTATGCGAAAGTGCCGATGGCGTATAACTTTTCGTGGCCGGAGCAGATCAAGGAATTCTCATCTTTACAATGGGAGAACCTGTCAAGTGATGTGACAGCTCAGGATTGGGGTGCACTTGCATATTTCACAGCGAGGTACCTCTCCGAGTCTACAGGTAAAGAAATCTGGGCTCTTAACTCTTCCGTTGGTGGTTCTCCAATCGAGGCGTGGCTTCCTTCTGAGGAACTTCCTGAAAAGTCCAAGCAGAGACTTCTTCAGGTTAGAGACTCTAAGTGGATGGCAGATACCCGTTATCACAATGCTCATCTCTACTCTGACTGGCAGGGGAAACATAACAGCATCCCGTCGGACCCTGATGCGAAGTGGACAAAACTTGACGATATGTTCTCTTCATGGAGTCTTGACAAGGAAGGAAGTCCGATCTATGGCAGCCATCTTCTCAGAATCTCTTTCAAGTTGAAGAAAAACCAGGTTGGGGATGCTCTTCTTCGCCTCGGTGCGATGCTGGATGCGGATTCAACATTCGTGAACGGACACTATGTCGGTAATGTCACTTACAGGTATCCTCCTAGGAAGTATAATGTAAAGGGTGAGTATCTTAAGGCAGGCGTCAATACCATCGAAATTCATCTTTATGCAACGGAGAATGCCGCTTCATTTGTTCCGGATAAGTTCTACCGCCTTGAAACCAGAAACGGAAACGTTGACCTGACAAGCGGATGGGAATATAAACCAGGAAAGAGGATGCCTAAAAGAGATCCTGAGGTATTCCTTCAGTACGAACCGACAGGACTCTACAATTCAATGATCCGTCCATATACCGAGCTCCCAGTTAAGGGTGTAGTATGGTATCAGGGTGAATCCAACGTGGAGAATGCTGATGAATATGCATTTCTTCTGGAAAGGATGATCCTTTCATGGAGAAAGGCATTCCAGAATCCGGAGCTTCCGTTCTACATAGTGGAGCTTGGTAATTACGAACACTCGGAGAGAATGACTCCCGAAACCAGTGCATGGATAAGGGTACAGAGAGCCCAAAAGGCTGTGGCCGATAAGATGGACAATGTCTATTTTATCCCTAATGCAGACCTTGGAGAGTGGAATGACATTCATCCGCAGGATAAGAAGACTCTTGGACAGAGAGTCGTAAGTGAGATACTAAAACATTAATCAACGATATGGCAAACCAAACCGCAAATCAGGCCAAGGGATTCTATAAACTTTCCTGGCTTCAGCGAATAGGATTCGGCTCGGGTGACCTTGCTCAGAATCTTATCTATCAGACAGTGAGCATGTACCTGCTCTTTTTCTATACGGATATTTTTGGACTGAAGGCAGGTCATGCTGCAACCATGTTCCTTGTTGTCCGTCTTATTGACGTACTGTGGGATCCACTTGTAGGAACATTCGTGGATAAACATAACCCAAAGCTGGGTAAGTACCGTTCTTACCTGGTGCTTGCAGGTCTTCCTCTTACTGTTCTTGCAATCCTTTGTTTCTGGGACGGAGTTGCCGGCAGCCCTTATACAGTGAAACTTATCTATGCTTATGTAACATATGTAGGTCTGTCGATGCTCTACACTCTTATCAACGTGCCTTACGGTGCTCTTAACAGCTCCCTGACACGTGATACCAACGAGATCACCATCCTTACATCTACCCGTATGTTCATGGCAAATGTCGGCGGACTTGCAGTATCTGCTGGTATTCCTATCCTTGTCGCTGTCATGGCCGGTATTACAAGTGTCGATGATCTTCCTATCAAGATGGCTTTGTTTATGGGTCTAGGATCACTTCCTTCATTCGTGTTCATGCCTCTGGTTCCATCAATTAAGAAGAAGGTCGGAAAGAAGAACATGTTCTATATCTTCCTTTCAGTTGCTATCCTTGGTATGGCAATGCTCTATATCATCACCAAGACTATGAACATGGAGGAGAACATGACTCTTATCTATATCGCTCAGTTTGTAAAGTCAACAGGAGTTATTGTTGCAACCGGTTATATGTGGGCTCTTATCCCTGAGGTTATCTCCTATGGTGAGTACACAACTGGAAAGCGTATCTCCGGTATTGTAAATGCCCTTACTGGCATCTTCTATAAGGCTGGTATGGCTGCCGGTGGTGTAATTCCTGGAGCAGTTCTGGCTTGGTGCGGATATGTCGCTGCAGCAGAAGAGGCAAGTACACTTCCTAAGGATTCAAATGCGTGGTTCGTGACAATGCTTATCTACGCCCTTATAGGACTTGGACTACTTGTGTTCTGCTTCACTCAGTGTAAGGAGCGTGTTGTTATGGATGCCAAGGAGACAGAGAATGTGAAGGTTTCTGACCTCTGGACAGAGTTCCTTCGTAACAAACCTCTTCGTGTTGTTGCCCTGTTCTTCATTACAGCATTCGCGATGATGTCAGTGGGTAACGCAGCTGGAGCTTATTACATGAATAACCTTCAGGCTCAGACTCCGCTTGCTCAGGAGGGTATCCTCTGGCTTGTATGCGTCATCCCTGCAATCCTGCTCGTTGTAGCAATGTTCATTATCAGCAAGTATGATCTCTCTGATGAGAAGATCGATGAAATTAACAAAGAAATAGAAAAGAGAAATGCGTAAACTATTCCTCCTTGCAGCAGTCGTGGCTACTGCAGCATCATGCTCATTCAATAAGGAACCGATGGGTCTTAAGGACGCCTTTGAAGGAAAGTTCCTTATCGGAACCGCTCTTAACGAGAGACAGATCCTTCATCAGGACCCTAAGGCTGATTCACTTATCTCGCTTCACTTCAATGCGATCGTTCCTGAAAACTGCATGAAGCATGAATCAGTTCATCCTAGGGAGAACGAGTATACATTTGACCTTGCGGACAAGTTTGTTGAATACGGAGTCCAGGCAGGTCTTACTATAACAGGCCACTGTCTTATCTGGCACTCTCAGTGTGCTCCTTGGTTCTTCGTGGACAGCGATGGCAATCAGGTATCCGCTGAGGTCCTCAAGGAAAGAATGCGTGAGCACATCTTCACTGTTGTGCAGAGATACAAGGGCAAGATCCTCGGATGGGATGTTGTCAATGAGGCTATCCTTGAAGATGGTTCTTACAGAAACAGCAAGTTCTATCAGATTCTGGGAGAGGAGTTCATCCCATGGGCATTCCAGTGCGCACATGAGGCTGATCCAGATGTTGAGCTCTACTACAATGACTACAATATGCATGAGCCAGGAAAGAGAGCGACTGTTGTAAAACTTATCTCTGACCTTAAGGCTCGTGGCCATAGAATCGATGCTGTCGGTATGCAGAGCCACATCGGTATGGATTACCCTAGCTTTGATGAGTTTGCAGCATCAATGGATGCATACATTGCAGCCGGTGTCAATGTCATGTCAACAGAGTTCGATATGACAGCTCTTCCTACTATCACAATGTCTGCTGATGTCGGTCAGACTATGGCTATGATGAGACCTCGCCGTGGTCGTCCTGGTCAGCCAGCACCAGAGTTTACTGAAGCTGAGAAGGCAGAGATGCAGGCAGCTCAGGAGGCATTCAATGCTAAGTTCAACCCATACACAGAGGGACTTCCTCAGGAGGTTGCAGACCAGTGGAGCGACAGAGTCGCTGAGTTCATGCAGATGTTCATCGACAGGGCAGACCATGTGACAAGATTCACTGCATGGGGACTGACTGATGCCACTTCATGGAAGAATACATTCATGGCAGTGAGAACTGACTATCCTCTTTTCTTTGACCGTAACTACGAGGCAAAGAGAGTTGTTAATGATATGATTGCAGCATCAAAGAAGTAATTGACTAATACTAATACCGATATGGCAAAGAAAGTACAGAAAAGATACCTCGTTCCAGAGGACTATATGGCAGATCCTGCAGTACATGTATTTGATGGTAAACTATATATCTATCCGTCTCATGACTACTACTCTGGCATTCCAGAGGATGATTGGGGAATCCATTTCGATATGAAGGACTATCATACCTTCTCAATCGATGGTGATCCGATGACAGGTGAGGTTACCGACCATGGTGTCACACTTGATCTTAAGGATATTCCATGGGCAAGCAAGCAGCTTTGGGATACTGATGTCTGTGAGAAGGATGGAAAGTACTATCTCTATTTCCCTGCGAAGGACAAGACAGGCATCTTCAGAATCGGTGTTGCCATCTCTGATAAGCCTAGCGGCCCATTTGTCCCTCAGCCAGATCCTATCAGAGGCAGTTACTCAATAGATCCATCCATGCTTAAAGACGATGATGGCTCCGTGTATATGTATTTCGGAGGTCTTTGGGGTGGTCAGCTGCAGAGATACGAGAACAATGAGGCTGTCAATGACATCAGATTCAGACAGGCAGGTGAACCTGCACTTCCATCCAGAGTCGTCAAGATGACAGACGATATGCTTCAGTTCGCTGAGGATCCTAAACCTGTTGTTATCGTTGATGAGAACGGAACACCTCTCGATGCAGAGGATCCGCATAGATTCTTTGAAGCATCATGGATGCACAAGTATAACGGGAAATACTATTTCAGCTACTCAACAGGAGACAAGCACGAGCTCTGCTATGCTGTCGGAGACAATCCATACGGACCATTCACTTACCAGGGAGTGATCCTTACTCCAGTAATCGGTTGGACAACCCATCATGCAATTGTGGAGTACAACGGCAAGTGGTACCTGTTCCATCATGACTGTGTCCCTTCAAAGGGCTATACTCCACTTCGTAGCCTTAAGGTATGTGAACTCACATACACTGAGGACGGGAAGATTGAGACAATTGAAGGATACGACGGAGAACTCGAGGCTTAAGATTGCTATTCCTGAATAGTATAAATTAATGAGGTTGAACCACGGATCTGTGAGGTTTGACCTCTTTTTTCAATTTTCGGAGAAGTATTTTGTAAAGGCATGCGTTTATGTTGTGTAACACAACACAAGTAGTCATGAAAACCATCAAATCACTCGCAGCTTATCTTTTACTAGCGGTATCAGTTGCACTAAGTGCATGTACAAAAGATGCTATTACGTCGGATTATACGGAGACAGTGTGGGTAGGAAAGTCATCAGGAACTTCTATCACGCTTGAGTTTACTCAGGACAAGAACAAGTGCGTTATCACTGAAGCTACAGATGGATACTTCTGTGCGCTCAATTATGTCATGACTATCGATTGGTCATCAAAGAACACATTCACATTGTATTATCCGCAGGATGACACGAAGAAATGTTATTATTCCGGAACTATCAGAAAGGATAAGATGGATTTCAATTACCTTGATGACGATCAAAAGGTTTCTGGTACAGTGAAGCTGTCCAGACAATAATCGGAACTTCTCAAAGAATAATTTTTTCATATTGTTTGCGCAGGATATGGTAAATACACCATTTCCTGCGTTTATCGCATATTGGTCTATCACTTATTTTACTAATTTGATTAACTTCGCAGCCCCAAATGGTTAGTTGTACAAGAGGATGACAAATGATCTTACGGTCGGTAATCCTACCGGCGTAATTCTTAAATATTCAGTGCCTATCATTATCGGCAATGTGTTTCAGCAGGTGTACAACCTTGTTGACACAATCATTGTCGGAAGGTATGTCGGATATCAGGCTCTAGCAGGTCTTGGAATCACAAATGGTCTGACATTCTTTATACTGGGATTTGTGCTGGGAGTAACTAGCGGTCTTGGAATCAAGACAGCGCAGTATTTCGGAGCAGGGGATATAAAGTCAGTTAAAAGATCTGTTGGAACAAGCCTTCTTATCTGCGTTGGAATGTCCATTCTTCTGACTCTTCTGTCAACGCTATCAATCGGACCGGTTCTCCACTGGCTAGGAACCAGGGAGGATATCTATCAGTATGCTTATGATTATGTCTTTGTGATTTTCGCTGGACTTGTCTCTCAGGTAGCATATAATATGATAGCATGTATCCTTAGGGCACTAGGAGACAGCAAGACACCGCTGTATTTCCTGATCTTCTCCTCAGTTCTCAATGTCATTCTGGATATATTGTTCATCGCATCCTTCGGATGGGGTGTTAAGGGTGCTGCATACGGAACAATTATAGCACAGTCTCTATCTGCGATAATATGTTTCTACTATGCGTTCCGTAAATATCCTGAACTTGCTCTTTCGAGGGAAGATTTCAGAACAACCTGGGACTTTATATGGGAACATTTGAGAATAGGTCTTCCGATGGCGTTCCAGTTCAGTATAACAGCAGTTGGTGTTGTTCTTCTGCAGTCTGCTCTAAATGCTTTCCCAGCAACTTATATTGCTGGATTTACAGCTGCGAATAAGATTCAGCAGCTAGGCTCAATCATTGCGATTTCCTTTGGCGTTGCTATGGCGAATTACGCAGGACAGAACTACGGTGCCGGTAAAATAGCAAGGGCACGAAAGGGTGTTAGAGTAACAGTTGCTATGACAATGGTTGTATGTCTTGTGGCCAGCCTTACCATTGCGATATTCAACCATGGACTTACCAGCCTATTCATGGAAAACGGCGTTGCAGGTAACGCTGAAGAGATTTTCTACGCATCTAGGGTATATCTGTATTTCAGCGCATGCTTCTATCCGTTCCTGTTCCTTATATTTATTTATAGAAATGCCCTTCAGGGTATCGGTTATACATTCTGGCCACTAATGGCCGGTTTCTTTGAACTCTTCATCAGAATCATCTTCTCTAAGATTCTGCCACATTATATGGGATACATCGGCCTTCCTCTTGCTGATGTTATGGCATGGTTCGGTGCATTTACCGTACTGGTGATTTCGTATTATATACAGATGCCAAAACCGGAACAGAAGTAATTTCTTGTGTTCGAAATATCTTGAGTACTTATCTGTTTGGGTTAAAAGACTCATTATTTAATTTATAACGATGCGCTTCTGCAGATATATATGCTATTCAGTAAGATATCGTGTGTTTTGGGATTGATAAATTTGATAATTTATTCGTATTCGTAAAAAGTTTTATATATTTGCGAAACTAAACTTAAATTTAAGTCGCTCGGTCTTTTTATGAGCAAACTAACTGGAGCGACATTATAATACCTAAACGATGATTAAATACTAAACTATGAAGAAGGAATACATCCCTCTAGATGTTGAAGTTCTCCTCGTGTCGTCTGAGGAGGGTTTCATGGCAGCTTCCGCAAAACTCGGCGAGAACATCGATCCAATTGAAGTTACAGTTAAAGGTTTCGAGGACCAGGAGCATTTTGCTACCGGTTTCGGTGACACATTTATATTTTAGAACCTAAGCTTATGAAGACTTATAGATTTATTGTATTTGCACTGTCCATGATGGCAGTGGTTTCTTGTGACATATTTGGTGGTGATGATGATCACATAGCAAATGGAACTATCGGATTCTCTCGTTTGTCTTTCGGATCCATTAAGACAAAGTCATCTGAAGATCTGACAGTAAAAGAATATAGTTTCCAGGATAATCTTTCTGAATCTTCTTTCAATATAATCCGTACTGAGGATAATATTTGGGACTATGAGGACGTTGCTACAAAGGCTACAGCAATGGATGCATCTCATCTTCTCAGTTTCCATATGGACGGATTCCTGGACAAGGAAGCAAAAGTAAATGCTGGCGTTCTGGAGTCGGATAAGAATAATCTGCATTTTATCGATAATGAGGTAGTGACTAAGACTGATGAAGGCAAATGGGCTTTTGTCAATGAACAGAACTGGAGATACGGTCTTCATCACTATTTCTGGGGATTCTACCCTGAGGTTGACCTTTCATTTGGAGGAGAGGACTTCACTAAGGCATCATTTGATTATGTTTCCAATTCGGAGGATGATCTTATCCTTAGCTATACTCCTAGGTATTATGGAAAAGAGACTGAGGATGAGTCTCTTAGAAAGAACAGTTTGTCGCTGGAGTTCAATCACGCCCTTTCAGCAGTCAGAGCCAATACTGATGCTGTAGTTTTCAAAATCAAGGATAGCAAAGGTGTTCCTCAGGACCCGAAGGCAAGTGAAATTGGAAGAGGCGAACTTCTGGACGTTTCTTACCGTGGAAAGGTCTCTGGTTCATGTGATGTAACAGGTACAGAAGGTACCACTGATCTGGATTTTGTATGGTCGGTAGCATCTGATGGCACGATTGCAGGAGTACAGGATAAGCAGGACCGCTTCATGATTCCTCAGAACAGTAAGGAAGTACTGACTGTTTTCACAGTAAGAGATAACATCAGAGAAGTGACAAGACAGTATCCATATCCTAGCCTTCTTGGCGACGGTAAGACAGCATCAGGTGTTGAGTCCTTCATGTGGGATCCAGGAAAGAGATATTTCTACGACATCTCAGGAAGCTTTGTCCTCCCATATTTGTCAAATACTTCCGTAACAGGAATGGATTTCGGATTCTCAGGAAATAAGCTTCGTGATAAACTTGTGATTGATAACCTTGATGCCAAATATGTCAAGTCCATTGAAGTGTCTTGGACTGGAGTCCCTACATCAGGAACACATTCCAATGGAACATTCGGATATATCAGCATCGAGCCTAGAAATGCCGATGGCACTCCAAGGATGCCAGACTTTATTGATTCTTCCGTTGACAAGGCTCACGAGTTTATTGTAGGAGACTATTATCTTCCTGGAAACCAGCCAAACACTTCAAACCCTAACATTGGTTTCATTTATAACCTTTATTATGGTAGAGAGGTTGTCGGTAACGCTTCTCCTACAGCTGAACAGCTTTCGAACGCAGTACCGAAAGGAACATGCAAGTTTGATTCAACTGATCCGACAAAGATTTCATGTAGCTGTATTATTGAGATTCCTCAGGACTGGACCAATGGTTTTGACATCTATGCATTCTACTACGGAGGTGATAACTCCGCTTGTACATGGAAAGTGCATGATTTCTCAGTAATAATCCATGATTGGAGATAAGATAAAGTTTCGTCATATTATTGTAGATAGGTAGTATTAAATTGTTTCGGGCAGAATTCTTACATAGAATCCTGCCCGATATCAGTTTTATGCCTGTTTGCCAATCAATGAGTGGATTTCTGACATTCTAGTCAAGAAGCAGATACCATTCATCATGTATTATTTCTTTGCGTTCCTTGGGAAGAGAATTCCACCAGGCCGTACAGGCCGGATAGAGAGTCTCTGATTTGTTGCCCTTTGTTGCGATCCTTTCTTTCTGTGCTACAGTGAGAGACGACCACCAGATGTCTAGATTTATCATATTAAATCGTTTTAGTTTATTTGCAAATATAGATATAAATCACCGAACTCATCATCACTAAATACTCATTTTGATGCAATATGTTTCATTTTCCTTTCAAAGTGGCAATTGCTGCCATATATATTCCCTTTAATAAGATGTAGAGATGCTTTTATCGGAGAAATTCAATTATCTTTGCTTTAGATATTTGAGAAGAAGAGAGTGATTCGTGTTTTTGTTCGCGAATCTCTTTTCTGTGGAATGCTTTTTGTGGGTTGAAAGATCATGCTAATCGAATTAAAAGACGTTAATAAGACATACAATAATGGTCAGCCTCTTCATGTGTTGAAGGGCATTGACCTGACTATCGAGAAAGGGGAGTTCGTGTCCATCATGGGCGCTTCAGGATCCGGAAAATCAACCCTTCTCAATATTTTGGGTATCCTTGACAATTATGATACTGGAGAGTATCATCTTGCCGGAAAACTGATCAAAAACCTTACAGAGAAGCAGGCTGCTGACTACAGAAACCATCTTATCGGTTTTATCTTCCAGTCGTTCAATCTTATCTCCTTCAAGACAGCAGTTGAGAATGTGGAACTTCCTCTATTCTATCAGGGAGTGCCTAGAAAGCAGCGTCATGAAATGGCGATGGCTTATCTTGAGAAATTAGGTCTTGCTGAGTGGTCTCACCACTATCCAAATGAGATGTCCGGTGGCCAGAAGCAGAGAGTAGCAATTGCTAGAGCCCTTATTACCAATCCGGAGATCATCCTTGCTGATGAGCCTACAGGTGCTCTTGATTCAAAGACTTCCGTAGAGGTTATGGAACTTCTTACAAGACTCAACAGAGAGGAAGGAGTTACAATCATCGTTGTAACTCATGAAAGTGGTGTGGCAAACTGTACGGACAGAATTATCCACATCAAGGATGGCCTTATTGGCGAAATTGAGCAGAACCATCTTCACAATGCATCTGCATTCGGAACCACTACAATCATGAAGTAGGCCATCATGAGGGATATTTTCATTGAAATAAAGGAATCAATCAAACGAAATAAGCTACGTACGGCGCTGACTGGTTTTTCGGTGTCGTGGGGTATTTTCATGCTGATAGTCCTGCTTGGTGCCGGTAACGGCCTTACTAATTCCATGGCATCGGGTTTGGGTAATGTCAACCTGAACACTATGGATGTCCAGGGCGGTAGAACATCCAAGCCATACGACGGATTCCAGTCAAGACGCAGAATCCGTCTTGAAGATAAGGATGTGAGCATCACTGAAAGCGAACAGTTCGCAGATGTGATTGACGAAGTGTCTCCCGTTGTTCAGGTGACATCCAATGTCTCTTATGCAAAGAGATACGCTTCCTCAAACATCAGGGGATGCTATCCTAACATCTTTGACATGTATAAGCTCAAGCTTGTAGCCGGTCGCTTTATCAATAATTATGACAACGAGCAAAAGCGTAAGGTGCTTCTTATAGCACAGAACCTGGCTGAGAGTCTGTTCATGATTGAAAGCAATTTCGATAATGCAATCGGAAAAAGAGTAAAGGTCGGTTCCTCATCATACATTGTTGTAGGTGTGTACAAGACCGATGAGTCGTTCATGGGTTATGAGGCATATGCACCTTTTACAACCATCAAGGCGATGTACTCAAGGGGAAAGAGAGTTGACAATGTCATCTTCTCCTACCATGGGCTGGAGTCCGTTGAAGACAGCGAAGACTTTGAGAAGGAGTATAGAACCGTACTTAATAGGTTCCATAGAGTGGATCCGACAGATAACAGTGCCATCAACATCTCAAATCACTTGAGTCAGAACTCACAGATGGAAAAAGGTACCCGTATTATCAGGGTGTTCCTCTGGATCGTGGGTCTTTTCACTCTCCTTAGCGGTATTGTTGGTGTGTCCAACATCATGCTGATCACTGTAAGAGAAAGAACTCATGAGTTCGGTATCCGAAAAGCTATCGGTGCCCGTCCGTGGGATGTCACTAAGCTTATCATTGCTGAGAGTATTACCATAACGGCGGTGTTCGGTTACATCGGAATGGTCTTAGGAATGATTGCTTGTAAAATTATGGACCTCAAAGTGGGGTCCGCTTCCATTGACTTCATGGGGTTCAAGGCAAGTGTCTTTGTCAACCCGTCAGTAGGACTTGATGTGGCTCTCGAGGCAACTCTTCTTTTGATTATTGCAGGAACTGTTGCCGGACTTGTACCGGCTATCAAGGCGGCAAGGGTTCGCCCGATTGAAGCCCTCAGGGCAGATAAATAATATTTGGACCAATGAGATTCGATATAGATTCATATACAGAAGTACTTGATACGATTACCCGTAACAAGACCCGAAGCCTGCTGACAGGTTTCGGAGTGTTCTGGGGCCTGTTCATGCTGCTATTCATGATGGGCTTCGGTGACGGTATCAAGTCTGTACTGTCCGAAAACTTCGCGGGTTTTGCATCGAATACTTGCATCACTGTTTCCCGAAATACCACAATGCCATATAAGGGATTGAAGGAGGGACGTTACTGGAGACAGCAGGTCGGAGACCTTGAGAGACTTCGTGCGATGGTTCCTGAACTTGATGTCAGCACTCCGGTAGTTTCAGTATACAGCTCAAGTGCAACATTCGGTGAACTGTCCGCAGACTGTAGTGTCAAGGGTCTTGACCCTCAGTATGCTCAGATTGAGACTCCTTCAATAAAGTACGGAAGATACCTCAATAAGGTCGACATGGAGTATAAGCGTAAGGTTTGTGTCATCGGTAAGAAAGTCTATGAGGACTTGTTCCCTGATGGGGATGACCCTTGCGGAAACTTCATAAAGATCGGTCCTGTTTACTACCAGATTATCGGAGTGGACTTCAATCAGGGTAATATCAGTATCAACGGTAGCGCTGACAGAACAGTGGCAATCCCGTTCCCGCTTGCTCAGCAGCTATACAACAGAGGAGATGTCATTGACCTTATCTGTATGACTGGAAAGCCAGGAACTACGATGTCGACTCTGGAGCCTACAATCCGTGAGGTTATGGCTAGAGGGCATTCATTTGATCCGGCAGACAAGGACGCCATGATGCTTATCAATACCGAGCAGATATTCATGCTTGTGGACAATATCTTCAAGGGCGTTTCGATCCTTATCTGGCTTATCGGTCTTGGAACGCTTCTGGCCGGAGCTATCGGAGTCAGCAATATCATGATGGTGACGGTTAAGGAACGTACCATTGAGATCGGTATCAGAAGAGCAATTGGAGCGACACCTAAGGATATCCTTACCCAGATTATGGCGGAGAGTATAGCATTGACTCTCGTTTCGGGTATGTTCAGTATCATATTTAGCGTTATGATACTATCCGTAGGTGGAATATTGGTATCGGCTGCGTTTGATACTTCAGTGAGCCTTCAGATCAGTTTCGGTCTGGCAGTAGGGGCAACGTTCCTTCTGATTGCTCTGGGACTTCTTGCCGGACTTGCTCCAGCACTTCGTGCTATGGGTATCAAGCCGGTTGACGCTATGAGAGATGAATAAAAACACTAGATAAAAAGAACACAATACATATGAAAAAGTTTGTCAAGTACAGCATTTTTGCACTTATCGCACTTATTTTTCTAGGAACATTCGTGTTCCTGTACCAGAACTCAAAACCAGTTGTGATAACATACACTGAGCTTGAGGCTGTGGTTAGAGATGTCAACAAGACAACTGTCATCACAGGAAAGATCGTTCCACGTAATGAGGTTGCCATCAAGCCGCAGATCAATGGTATCATCGCTGAACTCTATAAGGAGGCAGGTGAGCATGTGCAGGAGAATGAGGTTATCGCAAAGCTTAAGGTTATCCCAGACATGAATTCACTTAGCTCAGCTCAGAGCCGTGTCCGTTTGTCTGATATCAACCTCAAACAGGCTCAGACCGACTATGATAGAGAGAAGGCTCTCCATGACAGAAATCTTGTCAGTGATGAGCAGTTCGATCAGGTTAGCCAGAGACTTAATCAGGCAAGGGAGGAGAGATCAGCAGCTCAGGATGCTCTTGAGGTAATCCGTGATGGTGTCTCTTCATCAAACGCTACTTCCAGCTCAACTCTTGTTCGTTCAACTATCTCAGGTCTTATCCTTGATATCCCTGTGAAGGTCGGAAACTCTGTTATCCAGGCCAACACTATGAACGACGGTACAACAGTCGCTACAATCGCCAATATGAATGATCTTATCTTCGACGGAAACATCGATGAGACAGAGGTCGGAACATTGTCTGAGGGTACACCAGTTTTAATTACTATCGGAGCTCTTCAGGACTACACATTTGATGCAAGCCTTGAGTATATCTCACCAAAGGCAGTTGAGAATAACGGTGCCAACCAGTTCGAGATCAAGGCGGCAGTTAAGGTTACAACTGATCAGATGATCCGCTCAGGATACAGTGCCAACGCTGAAATCGTCCTCAAGACCGCAAAGGATGTGCTTACAGTACCTGAGAGTGCCCTTGAATTCGACGGAGACGATGTGTTTGTAAGAGTTAAGAAGTCTGAGGGAGTGTATCAGAAGGTCCAGATTACAACAGGACTTAGTGACGGTATCAATATCGAGGTCAAGAGCGGCCTTTCAGCAGGTGACATCGTTAGGGGTCCTAAG
>JAKSJT010000319.1 GCA_024402125.1 Bacteroidales bacterium | reverse complement strand
TAATTTTACATCACAGACCTTGGTGCAGCGAATCACTCTGCAAATCTAAGGTTTGTGCATATCATCACAAGACCATGAAGTACTTCTCAACACTTATAGTCATAGTATTGCTCTCCATTGTATCTGTCAAATCTTACAGTGTGAAGTCAATCTATCCGTCATCCCTTAAGTCCCTCAAAGGAACAATTTCAATTGATCTTGTGTCTTCGACAAATTCGATGACCTTGACTGATATCAAGGGCGTTGTATATGATGGCAAGACTCCTATTGTGTATGGTAATGCAAAGGATGTAATAATTCCAGCAGGAAGTGCAAAAGTAGATATTTCAGGAGAGGCATTCATCTATCCTGGAACATCTACCAGAACTGCAATTATGGCAGCTATGACAAATCTGGAGAATCTTACATTCACCGCTACCTGTACAATCAAGGATAACAAGACCGGAGCGAAGCAGACGGTGACAAAGAAGAATGTCAAGGTGAAGAGTTTATTTGGTAAATAGAACTTTTATTCAGATGGGAATCAGAAAAGTCGTCGGAATCGGCGAAAGTGTACTCGATATAGTTTTTAAAGGGGATCAGCCGCAGGCTGCTGTTCCCGGTGGGTCAACATTCAATGCTATGGTGTCCCTTGGCAGGACACTGGGAGTAAAGTCTCCTGATATTCCTCTAGTTATGGTAACCCAGACAGGAGATGACTATGTAGGAGATATTGTCGCCTCCTTTATGAAGGCAAACAATCTTCGTACTGAAGGAGTCAGTAGAAAAGCTCAGACCCATAGCACGGTGTCACTTGCTTTTCTCAATGAGTCAAATGATGCGAAGTATCAGTTCCTTCGTGACAAGTCTCCACTTGCTGACAGTTTCATTGAAATAGATTTCCATGAAGGAGATGTGGTGGTCTTCGGTTCGTTCTTCGCTGTCAATCCGTCTCTTAGAGATTACACAAGGCGTCAGATGAGAAATGCTCATTCTGCTGGAGCAGTCATCTACTATGATATCAATTACCGAAAGAACCATCAGTCAATCCTTTCTGAGACTCTTCCAAGCATCGAGGAGAACTGTGCGATGAGTGATTTTGTGAGGGCATCATCTGAGGACCTTATGTGCATTTATGGAACAGACGATGCCGCCAAAGTCTATAATGAGAAAATGAGCTCGCTTTGTAAGAACTTCATCTGTACTCATGGCGATGGACCGATTGAGGTGTTCTGTCCTTCCGGTCATTATACCTATGAGATCATAAAGGTGGATACAGTTGTCTCCACAATCGGAGCAGGGGATAACTTCAATGCCGGATTTGTATATGGTCTTGTGGGTGGTGCAGTATCGAAGGAAGTCGTATCTGATATGAAGCAGGAGAACTGGACTCCACTGGTTGAAGTGGCCAGGAAGTTCTCATCCAATGTATGCAGGAGTATCTATAACTATGTGGACAAGGATTTTGTTGATTGCCTGTAGCACTCTTAAATAACCTTCTTATTGCTTTAAAAAACAAAAGTTGAGATTTAAACGGGACTCTCTGACAAGTGGCGGTACTTTTCAGGGAGTTTTTGTATCATAGCCGCAATCCATAATTTGTATCTATCAGTTTTTTAGTTACTTTTGTAAGTGGTGGTTAGACTCTTCCTGTCCTGGAAGAAACGCCAAGTAGTGTAATTTATACCGAAATAATCCATGCTAGAGATATCAGAAAGAGCCAATAATATGCCTTCTTCTCCTATCCGTAAACTTGCTAAGTACGCAGACACGGCTAAGAGAAATGGCATTCATGTATATCATTTGAATATTGGTCAGCCAGACATCAAGACTCCAGACTGTGCTTTGGAGGCTGCTAGAAACGTTGACCGTGACATCCTTGAGTATAGCCCGTCTCAGGGATATGCAAGTCTTAGAACAAAGCTTGTCGGATATTATGCAGAATATGGTATCGACCTTGCTCCTGGTGATATCATTATCACAACTGGAGGATCCGAGGCTGTTCAGTTTGCCTATATGGCATGTCTCAATCCAGGTGATGAGATTATCGTAACAGATCCGTCATATGCAAACTATATGGCATTTGCGATTTCGGCAGGTGCCGTTGTAAAGAGTGTCAAGACTCGTATCGAGGATGGATTCAAGCTCCCGCCAGTTGAGGAGTTTGAAAAGCAGATCACACCAAAGACAAAGGCTATCCTAATCTGCAACCCTAACAACCCTACAGGTTATCTCTACACTAAGAAGGAGATGATGCAGATAAGGGATATCGTGAAAAAGCATAATCTCTATCTTTTCAGTGACGAGGTTTACCGTGAGTTCATCTACACTAAGGCTCCATACGTGTCTGCATGTCACCTTGAGGGTATTGAGGAGAATGTCATCCTGATTGACTCTGTGAGCAAGCGCTACTCAGAGTGCGGTATCAGAATCGGTGCCCTTATCACAAAGAACAAGAAGGTCCGTGAGGCTGTCATGAAGTTCTGCCAGGCACGTCTTTCTCCACCACTATTTGGTCAGGTAATTGCGGAGGCATCAATCAGCACTCCTCAGGAGTATATGGACCAGGTATACGATGAGTATCTCGAAAGAAGAAACTTCCTTCTCAATGAGCTGAACAAGATCCCAGGAGTGTATAGCCCTACACCTATGGGAGCATTCTACACCATGGTTCAGCTTCCTGTTGATGATGCAGAGAAGTTCTGCCAGTGGTGCTTGACTGATTTCCAGTACGAGGGTCAGACAATCATGATGGCACCAGGAAGCGGTTTCTACACAGAGCCAGGAGAGGGAAAGGATCAGGTGCGTATGGCATATGTCCTTAACAAGGAGGACCTTGGAAAGGCAATGATTGTACTTCAGAAGGCACTTGAAGCCTATAATGCACAGTAAAACCGATTAGCCGGATATGTTAAAACCCTGTCAGCGATGGCAGGGTTTTGCTGTATATTAGGAGAATATGATTCCGATCGCTAGACCTAGCAGTAATCCGAAGAAGACCTGGATAGGGGTGTGACCGATAAGCTCCTTGAGCTTCTCGACATTACTGTCTATAGGTTCGTTCTTGAGGTTTTCGATAAGGGAGTTTACATTCTCGACAATCTCATTGATAACATGGGCCTGACGTCCGGATTCCAGACGAACTCCCATTGCATCATGCATTACAATGACTGCAAGCACAGCAGTAATGGCAAATTCTGCTGATCCGAATCCATAGAGGATAGCGCTGGTTGTCGCAAGAGCTGTCACAGTCGCCGAGTGGGCACTAGGCATACCTCCATCCTCGAGGAAATGTATCAGTTCTATTTTCTTATTCTTAATCGAGTATGTGAATATTTTAAAGACCTGAGCGGTTAGCCAGGCTATCACGGCATTCACAATGAGTTGATTCTGGAATATGTCTATAAACTTGCTAGTCATGTTGTCTAATGCGATTGTCTCACAAAGATAGCACTAATTTGCCAACTATCTAAAAAAGAAAAACTCCCGAATTTCGGGAGTCTTCCTATGATGTTGTAGTGAAGTGTTAGCAAGCCTGAACCTTAACCTTTTTCTGGAGACGGATATCAGCTGAAGAAGCTCCGATCTGAATCTTAGCCTTACCCTTCTTAAGACCGAATGCGTGCTTTTCTGTATCCCAGATCTTAAGGTCGTCGCTAGGAACGATAATCTCTACCTTCTTTGTCTCACCCTTAGCGACTGCAACTCGATCAAAGCCTCTAAGTCTCTTTGCTGCATCATCACCAGGAACGGTAGCATAAAGCTGAACTACTTCCTCACCGTCCATCTTACCAACGTTTGTAAGATCGAATGTTACCTTGTAGTTGTCGCCATCCTTCTTGATCTTGAGGTGCTTGTACTGGAACTTTGTGTAAGAAAGACCATATCCGAATGGATAGAGAGCCTGTCCCTTGAAGTACATGTATGTTCTACCATGACGGATGTCGTAGTCAAGCAGGTTAGGAAGGTCACGGATGTCCTTAACCCAAGTCTGAGTTGTACGGCCAGCAGGGTTGTACTT
>JAKSJT010000318.1 GCA_024402125.1 Bacteroidales bacterium | reverse complement strand
GAGAGTGAAGAAGCGTAGTACTCGAGGTGAGCAAGCTCACGCTGTGAGAGTGTTGCAGAACCACAGTCGAAGTATACTGTTGTTGTAGCAGGCTTCTTTTCAGCCTCAACATATACAGTCTTAGGGTTCTTCTCTAGCTCAGCGATTCTGTCCTTAAGATCAGCATTCTCCTTCTCGAGAGCTGCTTCCTTAGCCTTAAGTGCGTTGTACTGATCTACTGTGAAAGGAACAGGAACAACTACAGGAACGATGGATGAGTGGCGATCGAAACCTGTCTTGCCAAGGTTGAAGATAAGACCAGCTGTTGCAGAGGCAATGAAACCTACTCTTGAGTCGTGTGGCTTAGCACCAAAAATGTTATTTGTAGCAGTTACAGCAGAGAGGTCAATGTAGAGGTCAACATGATTTCCAAGACGGAAGTCGTTGATCCAACCAAGACCTGCACCATACTCAAGGTTGAACTTGAGGCTTTCCTCACGACCATTTGAGTTAAGAAGTGCTGTTCTGAAATAAAGGATATGATCCCATGTACGTGTCTCCTTGTAACCAGAGAGTGCGTTAGAAACATTCCACATAACATCAGCTGTTGCCTGATTGAGCCAGTACTTTCCGTTTGAAGGAAGCTCATAACCCTTAGCTGGTTCAAGCTTTGTTGTAAGACCCTTCCAACCGAGTCTTGCTCCTACTGAAGGAGTGAACCATTTACCTACGAATACATCTGTTGATGCACCAAGCTTTCCGTTGTACTCAGCTGAGAAAACTGTGTTAACACCACCACCGAGGCCAATGAACCAGTTGTCGAACACTCTGTTAGTTTCATAGGCTCCGCGAACGATCTTTCCGTTATCGTCGCGGTTTCCATTCTCCTGTGCATTTGCACCTAGAGAGAAGAGGAGAGCTACAGAAGCTGCTCCAAGAAACATTTTTAATGATTTCATTTTATCGCTCTATAATTTATATTTGTTCTTATAGTAATATTGGGGTAAAATTACACATATTATTATAGATGTACAACTCTTTTAAATAAAAAGTTATTAACAATACTTCAATTTATGGTGAATAAACAACAGTAAAAGATTCAATAGTTTTGTGCTGAATAGTATATGCCTTTTATTTCTTAGTGTTTAGTTTCTAGTTCTTTGCGGGATAAATAAATAAATGACTATATTTAGAAAAACTTTATTTGACATGAGAAGTATATATAGAATATTAATAGCAACCATATTTTGCTTTGTCTCTTTTGCTGCTAGTCTTTCGGCTCAGCAGCCTGTAGATACTGTCTACACGATCAATGGAACAGTGAGTGGTGCTAGGGGAGACAAGATGCAGTTTGTCAATGTCGTAGTGAAAGGTACTGGCCTTGGAACAGTTACCAATGAAGACGGACGCTTTTCGCTGAAAGTTCCAAGGTATCTTAAGTCGGCGACAATTCAGGTGTCTCATCTCGGATACTACTCGACTCAGGCAACTGTGGATCCATCTTCTGTCAAGAACGTTAGATTTACTCTTAATCCTCATCCGGGATTGCTTGAGGGGTCTTCCATCATCTCTTATAATCCTGAGACTCTTATCAGGGAAATGCTGAAAAAGATCGGGAACAATTATCCTAACGTACCAGTTCTTCAGAGAGGTTTCTACAGGGAGATGGCACAGAAGGGCTCAAAATATATCAGTATCTCAGAAGCAGTTACGGATACATACAAGACCATATATTTAAGAGGTGTTAATGGTGATAGGACAAAGGTCCTGAAGGGAAGAAGAATCCTTAGCCAGAAAAGTGCTGATACACTTTCTGTGAAGGTTCAGGGAGGTCCAAACCTTTCAATCTACACAGATGTTGTCAAAAACAGTGAAGACTTGTTCTATGAGCCTGATCTGGAGTACTATAATTTCCAGATGGAGGAGTCTGCTGTTATTGGAGACAGAGCAATGTATGTTGTATCCTTCACTCCTAGAATCGAACATCCAAAATATCCGCTCTATAGAGGAAGGGTATATATCGATAAGGAGAATCTTGCACTTATGAGAGCAGAGTATTCTATCGATATGACAAATGTGGATCAGGTTACTACTTATATGCTTAGGAAGAAACCTTCCGGAATGAAGTTCGTCCCTCAGGAGATATCGTATCTTGTCAACTACAGATATATTGATGATGTCGCAGTCCTTCATTATATACGCTCTATCATGAGGTTCAAGTGCGACTGGAAGAAAAGGCTTTTCAACAGTTCCTACACTCTTACTACTGAGATGGTTTCAACTGATTTCGCAACTGAGAACATTGCTCCTATTCCGATGAGGGAGTCATTCA
Organism: Bacteroidales bacterium; assembly: GCA_024402125.1. GTDB lineage: Bacteria > Bacteroidota > Bacteroidia > Bacteroidales > UBA932 > Cryptobacteroides. The sequence goes on along the minus strand of JAKSJT010000318.1, from coordinate 1,702 downwards.
AGGACTGGGATATTTTCTATGATAAGGTAGATGCCTTCTATGATGATGCATTCTGGGAGAGCTACAATATCATTGAGCCTTCCGAGTCGCTGGAACATGCAGTACTAAGACTTAGGAAGAGATCTAAATAGTATCAAAAATAAAGCTCGAGCGATTGCCCGAGCTTATTTTGACTTAAGAATCTTATGATTAGTTCTTTGGATATCCGTTAGGGTTCTGGCTCTGCCATCTCCATGAATCCTGGCACATATCTTCGATTCCGTACTGAGCCTTCCATCCGAGTTCCTTCTCTGCCTTTGCAGGGTCGCAGTAACATGTTGCGATGTCACCTGGTCTTCTAGGCTTGATGCTGTAAGGAACCTTAACTCCATTTACCTTCTCGAATGCCTTAACTACATCAAGGACACTGTATCCATGACCTGTTCCGATGTTGTAGATAGCAAGGCCAGCCTTGTCTGCAATAGCCTTGAGTGCACAGACATGTGCCTTTGCGAGGTCAACCACGTGGATGTAGTCTCTTACACCAGTACCGTCTGGAGTAGGGTAGTCGTTACCGAATACGCCTAGCTCTTTTCTAAGACCGATAGCTGTCTGTGTGATATAAGGCATGAGGTTGTTTGGAATACCGTTTGGATTCTCTCCCATAGTTCCGCTCTTATGAGCTCCGATTGGGTTAAAGTAGCGAAGCAGTACGACGTTCCACTCAGGGTCTGCCTTCTGGACGTCTTTAAGAACTTCTTCAAGCATGCTCTTTGTCTGTCCGTATGGGTTTGTGCATTCGCCCTTAGGACATTCCTCAGTGATAGGAATCATTGCAGGGTTTCCGTAGACAGTAGCTGAAGAAGAGAAGATGATATTCTTGCATCCATTGTTTCTCATTACATCGAGAAGAATGAATGTTCCATTCATGTTGTTCTCGTAGTACTCAAGAGGCTTTGCTACGCTCTCACCTACGGCTTTGAGTCCAGCAAAGTGGATGCAGCAGTCAAACTGGTTCTCGGAAAATACTTTCTGAAGACCTTCTCTGTCTCTGATGTCCACCTCGTAGAAAGGAACATCTACTCCGATGATAGCCTTGACTCTACGGAGAGATTCCTTGGATGAGTTGTAGAGGTTGTCAACAACTACTGCTGTATGTCCAGCTGTATAAAGTTCGATTAGTGTGTGGCTTCCGATGAAACCGGCGCCTCCTGTTACAAGAATATTCATATCAGATTGCTGTTAGGTTTGTTAAAGTTTTTCTTATGTTCAATTTAGGAGTGCAAAAATAATAAATAAGGTTCGAAAAGATTTCTTAATTTTGAGAAAATTTAATCTCAATTGTATATATGGCATCTTATAGAGCATCAGGACGTAAGACATCGGAGCTGGAGTCCTTCCATCTTATCAGAGATATTATTAAAGAAGAAAACATCAGCGCTCTTGCAGCAAGGGTTGATCCCTTTGCCGAGAGTGGAGTGATTGTCACCGAGGATAGAGAGGATGTCTATATCAAAAGCGGCTCTTCTGAAACAATTGTGGAGACCCCGTATGCTCAGGAACTGAGCTGGCTCTTCTATGAGTGTAAGAAGAAGCTGGATGATGTGATCTTCTATTTTGACAAGGAGGAGTTTTTCGGGGCGCTTGCTGATGCTGCAAATGAGTTCATTTCCAAATCGGATGACAAGCTTGGTCTTCTAATGGCAGTCCTTGTAGAGGCATC
>JAKSJT010000317.1 GCA_024402125.1 Bacteroidales bacterium | reverse complement strand
ATCTCTCCGAACTCGTTCTCTATTGCTCGAAGAATTCTTCCGGCGACATGCTCCAGCAGGTTTTACGGGATGTCCATCTCCCTTTTTACGATATTGTAGATTATACCGTAGTTGACAGTGTCATCAAGGTCATCTGTAAGTGATGCTTTAGACATGTCAAGTTCGGCCTTAAAGTCTACAATGAATATGTTGCCATCGATCTTTTCTCTATCAAGGCATCCATGAAAGGCATGGAATGTCATGCCGCAAAGTTCTAGAATTCCGTTCATGTCTACTGTGCTAATAGGATGAAAACACATGGGCGCTTGCCTATCACAGGAAGATTCTTCTTCCACTGATCTGCTGTCTTAGTCATGATGAAGGCGTCGGGCATTGTGATATTTACAGCAATGCAGATTCTGGTGCTTCCTTTGCAGGTTGCCACAAGGTCTGCCATCATCTGGTCATTTCTGTAAGGTGTCTCAATGAATATCTCTGACTGCTTGAGTAGAGAGGATCTTTTCTCGATTTCCTTGATACCGCTTTTTCTCTCGTCAGGCTTTGCCGGAAGGTATCCGCAGAATGCGAATGATTGTCCGTTCAGGCCAGATGCCATCAGTGCAAGCATTAGGGAAGATGGTCCTACAAAAGGAACAACTGTGATACCGTGCCTATGACAGAGAGCAACAAGCTGCGAGCCTGGATCAGCGACAGCAGGAAGGCCGGCTTCACTGATAAGACCTACATCATTGCCATTATCAAAAAGTGGAAGAAGAGCTTCCACTTCCTGTGGCGTAGTATGCTCGTTAAGCTCATGGAAGTCGAGTTCTGCGATATGCCCCTTGAGTCCTGCCTTTGAGAGATATCTTCTGACAGTCCTTGTCTCTTCCACCACATAAGTTGTAATGTGCTGCAGTTTCTCCAGCACCGGTGCTGGAATCACTTCAACTGGGTCATTCTCTCCAAGAGGAGAGGGGATTAGATATAGCTTTCCTTTTTCCATGTTACTTTTCTTCTGCTTTTTCGATCTCGATAGTTACCCTATCTTCATTCTGCTGTCTTTCTAGCTCTTCAAGGGCTCTTCTCTCTCTCTTTTTCTTGCTTGTAAAGATATTCCTAAGAACATCTCTGAATGTGTTGAATTCCTTCTGGTAGGTTACACCGACACCGTTTCTCTGGGTGTTGTCAAGGTAGTTGGTGTAGTCGTCAGCCGAGTGAGAGAACAGGTTGAAGCGCAGCTGACCTGTCTTGTCGAGCTTGACTTCTATGTCAAGGTCACCGACCATTTCGTCATTTCGTCCGGATGTGCTGTACTGCTTGCTACCGATTGTTCCGTTCACGACAACCCTGTTGTTGAACAGCTGCGTGGACACAGCGACGTCAAAGAGGTTCTGCCCCTTGTCATCGGACTGGTAGTTGAGTCCAAGGTCCAAAGGGATATCCAGTTTCTCCATGATGTTGTTCAGCTGATTGGCCATCATCTGGGCAACATTTGAGTAGAGCATGTTGCTGTTGTTGTTAGCAATACCGGACTGCTCGTCAGGGAGGAAACTGTTTGCAATAAGCAGATAGATGAACTGCTTCTGGATCTTGTCATCAGTGTTAAGTGCACTCTCAACCATAGACTTTGTTGTAGGGTCAAGGTCTGGAACGTTGATGCTGAATGCAATCTGAGGGTTGTTCAGCTTGTCTGTAATTGCGATACCGCACTCGACAGTTCTTCGTGAAGACACAGAAGTAGAGTCTGTAAGAAGGTTCGCAAGTGAAGTCTTGGTTGAGTATATCGCATTGATATCAAGTTCACTGTCCATGACATCTCCATTGAATCTGACTGAACTACCGTCCTGGATCGCAAAGTCTCTCTGAGCCAAGTTCATCGCATTGAAGTGGTAGTTACCGCTGGAGATGTTATAGTCTCCGTTAAGAGAGAAGATATCCTTAGATGGACGAACTTCCACAAGGATGGTTCCGCTGCCTCGTCCATTGAGAACGTTGCCAGTCTCCTTATCAACTTCGATGAATGCTTCCACATCAGGAGTAGCCTGAACCCTGAGCTTACTCCAGAGGTCGTTCTCACTCTTCTGCTTCTGCTTCATGCGGTTCATCATCAGCTCATAAGGGTCAATCTCAATGTACTTTTCCGGTTCCTTGAAAACAAGAAGGTCACTGTTGTTCGCAGATGCTGAAGATCCCATAGGGATATGGAAGTTTCCTGCCTTGCTGGTAGAAGCATTCGCCTCAAGGAGAATTGCGCTGAGTGGGCCCGTGATGTCCACCTGGCCGGTTGCGAAGATGTTTCCGTAGAAGTCCTCGTTGTCTTTCTCGTCCAGGTCAAGGCATTCGAGTCTCTCAGCGTGGATGTGAGTATCCACACCAAGGTTCCAGAGGTGGTCATATGTGACTGATCCGGAGAGTACACCCGCTCCGTTTGATCTGTCCTTAATGTTGACATTGTCAAAGTGCAGGCCGTATGAATCCACATGGATAGGTCCAGTTGCAACATACTTGCACTTTGTGTAGTCCAAGGTGATTTCAACCTGGTCAAATCCTGCATTCTGGCTCTCAAGCTCAGGGCGGGAGATAGGACCGTAGACATGGAGTGCACCATGTACTGTTCCCTTCATTTCACTGAACAGGGATGACAGGAACGGATAAGCGTAACCTGCATTCAATCCATCCAGAAGAAGATTGGCATCAAGAGTCTTGTCCTTAGGGAAGAAGTCTCCGGAGAGATCGAGGGTCCTTCTTCCATCAAGGTCATTTCTGGCGATGATGTTGAACTTGTTGGTCTCATCGTTCCATGCACTGGCAAGGTTCAGTTTTCCGACTCTTTCGCCTCCAAAGTAGGTTGAGTCACAAGCCATATTGAGGAGAATACCCATATCAGTACTTGTCGGAGAAGTCAGAAGAGCCTTACCGGTTGCGTATCCGCCTATGCCGTAGTCCTCGCCGAGAATCGTGTTGAGAAGATTGATATTGAACTTCTCAAGGCTGAGCTGCAAGGTGTCTGCCTTGGAGCTGCTTATTCCACCATTGACGTGGATGTGCTGGTCGTAGCACTCTGCAACAAGGTTATTGATCTCTATGTCCTTTCCCTGCATTCTGAATCCTGCAGGACGGATATTCCAAGGGTTGCCGTCATAGTAGACATACGAAGGCAGGGTCTGGGCGCTTAGGATAAGGGAGTCCTTAGGACTTCTTTCAAGTTGTCCTGTGAGGAAGATTTCGCCCTTGTTCTCAAGGTCTGTCTCGTTGTCATACGAGTATCCTACACCGATACGGTTATTGTCGGCGTACAGGATGAAAGCATTGTTTTTGAAGTCAAGAGATGAGATGCTCATTTCTCCACTTCGCATAGTGCCGTTGAGACTGCCGTCATTATTGTCGAGCTGGAGGTCAAGGTCCTTGAGGTATTTGGCTCCAAGGGCAATTCTTCGGGACTTGATCTGAGCATTGACTTCACCGCTGCGTGCCATGTTGAACTTCACTGTTGTACTGTCGGCAATATACAGACCAGGTTTTACAAGAGACAGAATGTCTCTACTGTCGTGGAAGTTGAACGTTACGCTGTAGTCATCGTAACTTCGTTTTTCGGCCTTCTTGCCAGTCAGGGCAGGGAGCTCCTTGTCAACTGTTGCTTCCTGGAGGTCCTTTATCAGCTGGGTGAAAGGTTTGCTTCCTCTGAAACTTCCGTCAAGGAACTTTGACCTGAGGTTGATTCGGTTGACCTCATCATTCGAATGGGATGCGATTGAGATGTCTCCGACATCGTGTCTTCCCAGATCGTCCTCGAATGACATTCCTGCGACATCGATATTACCGATCATGTCTCCGCTCTGGACTCTCATGAAGTTGGAGTTGATCTGAAGAGAAAGCTTTGAGGTTCCTCTGGAGTCAATGTTCAAAGCGTTGAGGTCAGCATATCCAAGGTTCGCGTAGAACTTATATACAGCGTTCTTTGAGTTTCTGGAGAAATTGACAAGTCCCTGGAAAAGGAAACTGAGGTTAGGGTCATTGCAGATGCTACGTCCATCGAATGA
>JAKSJT010000316.1 GCA_024402125.1 Bacteroidales bacterium | reverse complement strand
ACTGCAATCAGCACTCTTACCTGATAACTTAGCTGAAAGCATTCTTACCTGAATAGCCTCCATAAGAGAGATTGCATCATCTCCCTTAGGTTCGAAATCATCATCAAGCACCTCAGCGATAAGATCTGCTATCTTCCTCTCAGACACTACCGCATTCCTTGAGCTCAGATTTGTGAACTGAGAAGAAAGGATACTGATAACCGCATCCTTATCCATTCCAGGTCTATAGACTGCTGAATGACTTTCAGTCATCATCTTCTCTGTCCTATACACAGGTACGCTTACAAGTGCTCCATCAGAAATGGATTCTCCGTTATCATTCTTTCCGGAGAATGTGACCATAAGGCCAAGCTCTCCGCTCCTGCACTCAGGAACTGAGGCAATCTCGAATGATGCGGAAGCCAATCCATTAGCATCAAACCTGACAGACTTAGAAGTCTTGTAAATAGGATTTGTGGATCTATCCTTTCCGTCAAAGACAGTCAAAGTCATTGTTCCAGTTTTTACTGAGACTCCCGAATTAGCGGAAACTGCAGCATTGAGCACATACTTGTCTCCTACATACAGGAACTGAGGTTCAGCTATCGAGAGTTCAACAGGGATAGACACGACCAGTTCCTTCTCTGAGACAACTGACGACAAGCTCTTGTCATGAGTGTATGTCTTTACAATGAATGTCGAAAGCTTTCCAGCTGGAGTTACCGTGAAGGTTACATTTCCGTTCTCATCAGGATATAGGAATGGCTCAAATGCGATGACTTCATCAAAAGAATCCCTTAAATTAATTTCATCCAAGTTTACATCGTCATTGACCTCCTCTACTATCGCTTCTTCATTGACCTCTTCCACATAGTCCATAACTTCGACGCCTAGACCTTCGCTTCTAGACAAGTTCATTACAAGCACGTCATCGTCAACAATGTCCATAGCATCACTGAGAGTAGGAATCCTTGCCGCAGATTTGCTTACAGCTCCATTAGCAACGGACTTGTACATGATTCTATAGCTGGTAGAATTTGAGCCACATGTTGATCCCACTTGGAGCGGAACCATCTGTACAGATCCCTTATCAATCGACCACCACCTGAGGCGACTGATTGTCTCAAGGGCCTTATCATAAACTGAAACAGCTGTTTCAGATCCTGTTGGGACTTTAAGTGTGAACTCAGTAGTCTTAGACGGAGTTGTCCTGTCAGTGAAAGATGAGAACTCAACTTTAAATGGATCCTCTTTCTTTGGGACATCGAATGTCTTATTCCATGACTGGAATGAATGGTTCTTGAACCAGCACAAATTAACCTGTATTGATTCACTCCATGATGACTCCGCATCGTACTTCACATCAATGATAGAGCCCTTCTCTCCCCTTTTTCCCTCAATATGAATAGCATCATCCTTAAGTATCTTTCCATCAGATGACACGACACTTACAACTGACCAGATATCACCATTAGTGGTTCCTATTCTGAATCCTATTCCATCCTTTGATGGTATTATGATATACTCAATCGGGAAGTCAATTGAAGAAGCCTCAGGCAGAACCTTTACAAACTCAGTGGTCTCCTTTTGACTTGTAACAGTCTTGCCCTCCTTGCTAGTAACATGAGCTACCGCCTCTATCGAATACTGACCAGACTCGGAAGAATCAAGCGCTATTGTCACTTTCTCATTAGCAGGAGCCTGTCCTGATGCGACCTTCTTTCCGTCCCGATATACAGTATAGTCAACTGTTGCCGGGCTCTCTATTCCAGAGTTATTAGAGTATGAGAAGTAAGCGACCACGTCCGAAGTATCTATTAATGTCATAGTTCTTCTATATGGCCTGTATATTGGCATAATACCAGAAGGCGGAGTAATAGGTACTGCTTCTGCCGAAGATCCGTTAAGTACCCTTACTCTGAAATAGACATTATCGGACACATATAGAGATGTTCTGGCAGTCTTGCTTTCGCCTGTAGCATCAACGATATTTACAGTAAATGAGTAATTACATTCTTCAGTAGCCTCCACATTGACAGAGAAATTACCTTCCGGATCAACTTCAAGACGCCCTGATGATGCACTTCCTTTAGGTGTAGTGAGGGAATAGGTCGATTTATCCGCTGAAACCGACTTTCCTGAATATGACTTGACTTTTCCTTTGAATGTGATAGTTTCACCGACGAAGACTGTACCTTCAATCTTATCAATAGTCACAACAAAAGAAGGGAGCACATACTCACACACAATAAAAGGCTCATAACCACAATCCAAACCCGAATGACTTGCCTTCAGACTGTAAGTTCCATTCTTCCTATCAGTCGGGATAGTAAAAGAAGACGCTGCTGATCCAAACTCATTTGTAAGAAGGGTCTGCTCTTCGACAAGTTTTCCTTCAACATCCCTTAATTCCACCTTGACGTTCTGATTTGACAGTACATTCATTTCAGGCTTGTCTCCATAGATTCTCTTTGACGAATATGCTATAATCTTATAGTCAATGACATCTCCCGGATGATAGGCCGGAGCGCTTGTCAAGATAGAAACCCTATCCTCGATAGGCACTGACGGCTTGAAGTAAAGGACAAAGTCGTTCCTTGTCAACTCTTTGCTAAGGAGAACCTTTCCTGTCTTACTTGTGGCCTTGCAGACAAATGTCTCCTTTACATTATTCTCAAGCCTTGTCTGATTATCAGCACCAATGAAAGTGAATCCATCCAGTTTGATTCCAGAGACAGACTCAAGCGGCTCTCCTGTCCTTGAATCAGCGGCATATATTTCGTATCTTCCATTATTGTTGACCCTGGTCGCAACAGAAATTGAATACCTGCTGTACTGAAGTCCAATGGTCTCTTTTTCAGTCCGACGGTACTTAAGAGTATACTCGCCATCGTCGATATCAGGAATATCAACTTTTATTGTATCGTTAACGTAATAGCTATTTATATTGTTCTTAACTGTCGTACTCCATACTGTCTTCTTAGAATCCTTCTTCTCAAGTGAGACATTGACTGATGATGTATTCTTAAAAACAGCAGAAAGGACATTGTCACTTATAGATGCCTCGACCCTTTTATAGTCAAGGTTCTCAATAAGAGATTCTACTTCCTTAGAACATGAAGCGATATTCTTCTCCGTCTTTGAGAAAGTATTCTTAAGATCAATAAATTCCTTACATTCCTGTCTCAATGCTTTATACTGAGAAGAAGTTGTCTTCCTATCAGACTCCATGTCGTAGAACTTGTTCTGAAGAAGATCCTCCTTTGCAAAAAGAGACATGGCTTTAGAAGAATACTTTTCAGCATATTTTTTTAGAGCCGAAATTGTCTTTTCATCCGCAAGATACCGCCTGCCAGCGAGTTCATAATACTCCAGCCAGGCGCCCTGTGGATAGACCCCGTCATATTCTTTTTTCAGTTCTTCCAATGATTCCTTATGACCATTGAGAGTAAGGATCCATAGCAGGTTCTGATAATCATTCTTGAAAAAATGACCTTCCCTGATCACATCAGACAACTTGCTCCACGGAACGTTCTGAAGGAACTTCTGAGAAGATGTAGCTGATAGTCTTGTCTTGTTGTCCTGAGCATACTTATAGATATCATTATAAGACTTACGATATCCATACGGAGCATTGAGATAATAGTAAGAAACTACAACAGGATCATCTAACCTCTCAATCTCCGCCTTAAGTTTCGAAGCGGCATCCTGCCTCTGCTTCCAGTTAATTCTGGAAGTGACCTCAAAGTACTTGTTGCATGCATCATAGTAATCCCAACTAAGATGCTTTTCCAAGGCATATGTTTTAATCTTGTCTAGGATTTCTAGAGATGTCTTTGGCTTATCAGCTGATTCAGACTTCCTAAACTGATCCCATAGTTCTGTAATGGTCTTGTTCTTATTATCCTGATATGCATGAGCAGCATAAAAGAATGCGGTTGCCAATAGAAGGAAAGCAGCCACCAATGTGCAAATAACGGTTATTTTTTCTGGCCTTATCATAGTTCAAAATTACTACTTTTCGGTGTTTTATATCTACATCTCTGCC
>JAKSJT010000315.1 GCA_024402125.1 Bacteroidales bacterium | reverse complement strand
CGAAGCTCCGCTCAGCAGGGACAATCCAGCGCTCTCACTTCCCCACGCAGACTATAATACTGATTGATAATCAATTGGTTACAGCCTGCGTGGTTCAAATATGGTTCAGAAAAAAGGACGCTTATTTGGTAACAAACCGGACTATGGATTGATTGGAAGAGATTGGATGAGGTCTCGTAATAAATCTCATAGATATTATACGTACGATTGTTCCTAAAATGAAAAGAATCCTTATCTTTGTGTCTGAAAAATATGCTGCAAGAAGCAATTATTTAATATGGTACTATCTCGAGACATCTACCTGAAACAACTCATCGATGGCCGTAAAAACGGTCTAGTGAAGGTGATTACTGGTATCCGCCGATGCGGTAAGTCTGTCTTGCTCAATGAAATCTTCTACTCCTGGCTCATTGATAACGGCATTCCTGCGAATCATATTATCAATGTTGCCATGGACGACCGAGCTAACAAGGCACTTCTTGAACCGGATGCTTTCCTCGCCTACGTCAAGGAGAGGATAACCGATAAAAGAGAGTATATTGTTTTGGTTGATGAGGTGCAGATGATAGGGGAGTTTGTCAGTGTCCTGCTCAGCCTTCTTTATTTCTAGCTTTGCGATGTGTATGTGACCGGTGGTAACTCTCGCTTCCTGTCTACGCATATTGTGACCGTATTGCGCGGTCGTTCTCAGGAGATTCATATGCAGCCATTCACCTTTGCGGAATTCCTGCAGGGTTATCATGGGTCCAGAGAAGATGCTTGGGGTGAGTACATAGAATTTGGCGGTCTTCCCCAGATTTTATCGCTACCGTCAAGACAAGAGAAGATAGCCTATCTGGATAATCTGTTAAGCACTGTATATCTGGCAGACCTCATTGAGCGCAACAAAATCAGGGACGATTCCGGCCTTCGGGACCTGCTTCGCATCCTATCTTCATCCATCGGTTCACCCAGCAACCCTTCCAGGATTTCCAAGACTTTCGATAGCGTTGAGAAGAGGAAGATTGCCAGCGAGACTCTCAGCCGTTACATCACCTATATGGAGGAGGCTTTCCTCATTTCCGAAGCGTTGCGATACGATGTCAAAGGCCGGAAGTACATCGGCACTGAAACCAAGTACTACTTTAGCGATGTCGGCCTTCGAAACAGCGCAACGGGCTTCCGCCAGATAGAGGAGAATCACTTGATGGAGAACATCATTTACAATGAACTCAAGGCCCGTGGCTTTAATGTCGATGTCGGGATGGTAGAGACCCAGGAACGTGACGGAGAGAAGATGCTCCGAAAACGCTATGAAGTGGACTTTGTGGCCAATCAGGGCAGCAGGCGCTACTATGTGCAGTCCGCGCTCCGGATGGACACTCCGGAAAAAGAGCAACAGGAAAAGAACTCCTTGAATCATATCCCCGACTCCTTCCGTAAGATTATCATCACTCGTGACCAGATTGTGCCATATCACGACGATGATGGTGTGCTGAGGATAGGGTTATTTGATTTCCTGCTGAGTGGGCAAAGCCTTGATATCTAGGTTGCTTGTGTTTATTTAAACTGATTACTAATTACAGACTAAAAAGATGCAAGAAGACATTCAAAATAACGACCTTCAACTTTTGTCAATCCCCCAGTTGATGAAGAAGCATTTCTTCATTCCGGACTATCAACGAGGCTACAGATGGGAAGAAAAACAGATTTATCAACTTCTTGAGGACTTGTGGAAGTACTTTAAGGATGGCATGAAAAAGCCGTCCGGTTTCTACTGCCTACAGCCGATTGTTGCTAAGAAATGCTCCCAAGAGACTATCGAAAAGTATCATCTCCCATGCCTAACAGGTATAGAGCCTTACGACAACGAAGAAGATGCCAAGAAAAATGGGCCTCGGAATGATACCTGGTATGAAATCATAGACGGGCAGCAGAGGCTCACGACCATCCGCATCTTACTGGCTTTTTATAAGGCAGTCAATCCGTTTGGGAAATGCGACTTCTACGAGTTGCGGTATGCAACAAGGCCCGAGTTCAAGGATATATTCAGCAGCATAGTTATTGACCCGGCGAATCGTACCTCATCCATTTCCAAGGATTTCACCTTTCACAACATAGACGTTGAATATGTAAAGAACTGCACGAAAGCCATTATCTACTGGTTTTCTGAAGACAGTTTTGTCGAGAGCAATAAGTTTAACAAGATTGTTGAGTTCCTTTCAAATTTCTACAACGACGCTTCACAGGATGTGAATGTTCAGGTAATTTGGTATGAAACAACCGAAAGGACTGATGCTCGGGATGTTTTTGAACGATTGAACAATCTGAAAGTCCCTCTCTCCAGCTCGGAGCTGATTAGGGCTATATTCCTGTCTAACACTGCACAATACAAATGTACTCTTACGGAAATCCAAAAAGCGTTTCCAGAGCCACGGCAGCAGGAAATTCGCGATGAAGACAAAAAGAGGAAGCAGAGCAGTATCAATGCAAAGTGGGATAAGATTGAGCACTTCTTCCGTAACGACCAGGTCTGGGGCTTCATCACCGAAAAAGACGCCTCTGAATACCGTAATAGGATAGAAATCCTTTTCGACCTTATGTCTGAAAAGTATTCTACCAATGATTCTTCCGCGGAAAAAGACCGTCTTCACACTTTCCTTTGGTTTGATTCTCAGAAAAAGGATCTATGGGATCTTTGGGGCGATGTGGTTAAGTATTATGATACAATTCGTTTCTGGCATGAGGACCGAAATTACTATCATAAGATTGGATACCTTATTCATGAGAAGCATGACAGCATTCTTGTCTCCCTTCTCAAGTTCGCAAATTCTAATCAGAATAAGAGGAGTGCCTTCAATGCCGAACTCGACAAACAGATTCGTGCGACTATTGGGACATCCGAGAAGTTCTCTGATCTTTCTTATGATGATGCTCGCGACTATAAGGTTCTCAAATCCTTATTGTTTTTATACAACGTTGAATATTCTCGGCTATTGAAAAACGGAGAGTTATTCAACTTTGATCAGTATAAGACCGTTGAGAAGAAGGGGCAATGGACATTGGAACATATCCATGCGCAGAACTCGGAGTGTCTTGATGCAACTGACAGGAAAGAATGGAGAGACTGGATTGCATATACTATTGCTGCCAGAAAATCCATTATTAATCCCACGCCGGAGATCCTTTCTTTCATTAGCGAACTGGAAGCGGAAAAAGCCGTTTTGGATAAAGAGTTTGAGACTAAAGTATTCAGGGAGAAATATGAGTCTATCGTAGTTCTGTTCAAAAAGGATCTTGATTTATGGTCTGGTGGCCAAGCTTATACTGTTCTACATCAGCTGTCAAATCTCGCTCTTCTTAGTGGTGACATCAATAGCGGTATTGGCAAGGGCTCTTTCAGCGCGAAGCAGCAATATATCAACAAATGTATTGCTGATGGTAGGTTTATTCCAATATGCACAAAACGCGTATTCCTCAAGCACTATTACGATGCGGAAAAGCATTCCAAGACTGATGAGGCGTCCAATCTTCTGAACCAACAATTGTATACATGGGACGACAAGGACCGTGCATGCTACTTGGAGGACATCAAGAAAGTCCTATCCACATATTTTGCCTCTGATAAATTCTAGACTATGGCTGCTATTGGAACACTAATATCTTTTGATGAGTTCATCAAGCGTTACAATGTGGAGATTCCTCGCATTCAGAGGGATTATACGTACGGTTCCGGGACCCCAAAGACGGAAGAGGTGGTTGACAAGCTACTTTCTGATATATACTCTACCTTAAATGCCCCTGAAGATGAGTTGATTCTCGACTTTGTCTATGGAAGCCATAATGAAAGCGGGAATTTCGAACCTCTTGATGGGCAACAGCGACTAACGACGCTATTCCTGCTCTATCTGTATGCGGCGAGCTGTGCGGACATCAATCCGTCTTCGCTCATATTCCGCTACTCGACAAGGGACAACACTACCGTCTTCTGCGAATCGATCACCAATCCCCAATTGTTCAAATACGATAGAAATGGGGATAAGATTAGCGAGC